>ONJI01000071.1 GCA_900318075.1 uncultured Bacillota bacterium
CGGCAAAAAATGGTGGGCGCTATAGGACTCGAACCTATGACCCCCTGCTTGTAAGGCAGGTGCTCTAACCAACTGAGCTAAGCGCCCGAAAAACTTTTACTAGACGTTATTAAATATAACATCTATAAGCTTATTTGTCAATACTATTTGACGCATTTTTTATTTTTTTCAATTCTTTCTTTATCCATGACGGCATTTTTTTGCATAATGTGTTGAAGCCTGTTGGGGTTTCAACAATTTTATGTTTTTTCAATTTTCCATTTATTTTGTAATTTATATTTTTTATACTTAATTTTAAATGCGCTTCTTCTTCATCAATATCTAATATTTCAACATAGATATGATCACCAACATTTATAAAATCGTGTATATCTTTAACAAAGCCTTTTGATATTTCTGATATATGAATTAATCCTGTATAGTATTCATCGAATGACATGAATGCTCCATAAGGTTCAATACATGTTACAGTACCTTTGACTATTTTCCCTTTCATATATTTCGCCATAGTCACACCTCTTTGATTATTATACCATAATTATAAAGAAAGATTTATTTTTTTTGTAAACTATTGTATAATGTTGTTGGTGATTTTATGACAGATGATGAAAAAATTAAAGATATTATCGATAAGTTACGACCATTTTTAATTAATGATGGTGGCGATATAGAATTTATAAAATACGAAAATAATATTGTATATATCAAAATGCTTGGAGCTTGTGCGGGTTGTTCTTTAATTGACTATACGTTAAAAGATGGTGTTGAGACTGCAATTAAAGAAGAAGTTCCTAGTGTTAAAGAAGTAGTAAACATTTCATAATGTTTACTTTTTTATTCTAACCATTCTATAGGCATTATGTTTAAAAAGCTTTTATAATAATGATATATTTTTTTTAAAATTTGCTCGTAGCTATTTACTCTATTTATAATATGTAGTAAATTCTTGTCATCTTCTCTACCGGTGATCACTTCTTCATATATATCAAAATAGTATGTAGGGTAGATCATTCTAGCTAAAAACATAATATACTCATAATTGCTTAATAAAGAATTATCAAAGTAATTAGTAAGCTCTGTTTCAATATTTTCCCCTTCAAAAAAACTTTGTTTAAAATATTCTGCCGCATCTCTTACTTTTAAATCTATCATAATATTTAAGGGGTTATATAAATCAAAGGTTGAGTCTTTTTTACTAATTCTTTTATGAGCATAAACATTTGAGGCCGATGTTTTTTCTATAGTATTTACAAGAGCTATAGCTGTTTCTCCTAAACCAATAAAATAACTAAAGCTATCTCTAATCAAAGGATGTTTTTGGCCCAGCATACTGATTTGATATTCTAGGTAATCATTTTTAGTTGACCATAGTTCTCCCCAATTTTGATTTTCTGTGCTAGCTGTTTCAACATTTGCAAAGGACATGATATTATCAATGGTTATTTTAGAACCATAGTATACTGTTTGCATTAATATATAAGGAACATTATTTATATATGTTAGGGGTTTATTATCTTTGTTTAAAATAATTGGATGAACATATATGTTTTTATTTAACATATCGAGATGCATATTATATATTCTATTTATTTCAGCTTCATCTCCAAAATATTTTATGAGTGTATATCTAATATTATTAACAAAAAAATAATATTCTTCAGCATTTTGAAAAATATTTTCTGGATATAAGTTGTAATAATAGTTAATAACGTTTTTCATAGAGTAGCACCTCTAATTAATTTTATGTGAAAATTATTACTCTAATTACAACTAATTGGGTATTTGGTTTACACCCTTTGAAAATTCTAGAATATGTTATATTGAGAATAAAGAAGGGGTGGATTATATGTGTAATAATTCTGGCGATAGTAAGTGCATCTCTGAAATTTTGACTGTAATTAATATTCTTCAAAATAACGCAGAGTGTGCTGATACTTGCTTAGATACTTGTGATCGTGGATTTTTAGGAAATACTGTATCTACTTTTGCTTATAATACTAGACCAGTTATGCTTTATACAGCATTTAGTAATGGGGTTACTCCATGGACTATGCCTACTACTAGAGACGAAACTGGAGAAGCAACTAGCAGTGTATTTAGAGTTGAAAAAGTAGATGGTAACTGTGCAACTTTCAGAGTTCTTGCAGAAAATACTGATCCTGAGACATCTCCTACTATGCCATACGTCATAACAAATTCATTCTTTACAATGAATTTAAACTGTGTATGTGCCATTAGATGTTTAAATGACACGATTGTCGAAGGTGTTTAATTTAAAAAACCAATTATAAATTGGTTTTTATTTTTTATTCAAAGTAATTAATTCTCATAGCCTTTTTTACGTCTTTCATTGTTTCTTTAGCTTTTTCTCTAGCTTTTTTGGTGCCTTCTTTTAATATTTCGTCCACTTTTTCTGGGTGTTCATTATAGTATCTTTGCTTTTCATGAATTGGTTTTAGGAATTCTAGCATTTTATTTAATAGTTCTTTTTTGCAAGCTACGCATCCTCTTTTTCCTAATTTACACTCTTCACATACGGTTTTAAGGTTTTCATTACCGATCAATTTATGATAATAATAGGTCATGCATATATCTGGGTTTGCAGGGTCATCTATTTTTATTTTATTGGGATCTGTAACCATACTCATTATTTTTTTTCTAACTTCTTCATCGTCATCGGCCAAATATATAGCATTGCCTAGACTTTTACCCATTTTTTCATTACCATCTATACCTTTAATTCTTGGAAATTTTGACAAATAGGCTTCTGGTTCTAGTAAAGTTTTTCCATAAATACTATTAAATTTGCGAACTATTTCTCTACACTGTTCTAAAAGTGGTAGCTGGTCATCACCGACAGGGACAACTTCACCTTTAAAAGCAGTTATGTCGGCTGCCTGGCTTACTGGATATCCTAAAAAGCCATATGTAATACTTTCACCTTTTTCACCAAATAGTTCTTTTTTACTTTTTATTTCAGTTTTCACTGTTGGATTTCTCTCTAATCTTGATATGGTGACTAGATTTGAATAAAACACGGTAAGTTCAGCTATTTCAGGTATTAAAGACTGAATAAAAATGTTAGCCTTATTTGGATCTATTCCTATTGAAAGTAGGTCTATAGTTAAATTTTTAACACTTTTAACGACTTTGTCTGGGTTATCAAAATTATCGGTTAGAGCTTGAACATCAGCTATTTCTATATATGTTTCATAATCGGTTTGGAGTTTGACCCAGTTTCCCACAGCTCCAAAATAATGACCTAGATGAAGATGTCCTGTTGGTCTTATTCCAGTTAAAATAGTTTTCATATTATCTTCCTTTCTAATAGGTTACTTTTAGTCCTTTTACCGTGTATATATACAAGGCAGCTAAAAATTCATCACTAAATATTGGTATAAATTTTATCATACTTTTGTCGTTATTCCTGATACAGTCAAAGAAATATTTAGTTATTTGTCTAGTATCTATAATATTATTTATGTCTTTGTTTTTTATTTTGTCTTTTATTTTTTCAATATCAATAGATTCGGTATTTGATAAGGCGTTTAATAGGCCTCTATTATATGTATGAATGTCATATATGTTAGATTCTTCAAATTTGAAGATTTTTCCTGCTTTTTCTAGAATTTCGTTGTAGCTATTATATAGTGTTTTTCTATTTATAATTTCCTTAAAAACTGGAGTTGAAAATATTTTATTTAGTATCTGATTGCCAGCATCTTTAAAGATGTTATTCAAGTTATTCTCAAATATATCATTATAGAGGTTATAATTCTTAATTAAATTATGTTTTTTAAAAGTGAATTTGTTACCGTCTAATTTTCCAAAGGTTTTCATAGCATCGTTGTAACCGAACCTGATGCTTTCTTTAGCTATACTGCTATCAAAGATTAAAAATGAGCCTATTTTGTTTCTTGGGGCTATGTATGTAACTTCAACGCTTTCATCTTGAATTCTTTTTTTAAAGCCTACAGTTCTTAAGTCTACAGCTATTATTTTCGTGGCTCCCATTTCAATAGCTAAATTGATTGGAATATTGTCATAATAACCGCCATCTACATATAATTCGTTATCGATTATATATGGCTTGAAAGCTGGATAGCAAGAAGCTGATGCTAGAACATAGCCTTTTGCATTATTTGGTGTAAGATCTTTTTTTAATTTAATAACTGGTCTTTTTTTAGAAAGATTAAACGTTACTAAACCATAATTAATATTTGAATTAAAAAATCTAAAAGGCTTGAAATATTTGTCAAATATTTTTTCCATTTTTGATACATCCATGCCACCTTCGTTTATGAATGTCTTAACATATTGAGCATAGACTTTTGATAACGCTGGGTCTTCCATTGGTGGGAAGTCTTCTTCTTTATAAATGGCTTGAAAGCTTATATGTTTCCAAAATTTTAAAGCGCCTCTTAAGTCTTTTTGAGCAACTAATATTCCATTAATCGCGCCGATAGAGGTTCCAGTTACAATATCTATTTTCATGTGCATTTTTCTAAGGGCTTTATAAACACCAATTTCATAAGCGCCTTTGGACCCGCCGCCTGAAAGAACTAATCCTAATTTTTCCATGTTATGCCTCCATTAATATTATACTATTATTTTGATAATTTACAAAGTAAAAGTAGACATATTATTTTAAATAAGGTAAAATTATAGTTGGTGATAATATGTATGAGATGTCTGGTATAATTTATTCATTTTGTTTATTTTTTTCTTTGTTTTTAATTTATTCTTTTATGGGCTGGCTAATAGAGATTTTGTCAGCTCTTATAAACTGTCACAAATTCATAAATAGAGGATTTTTGGTGGGTCCTATTATTCCTATTTGGGGAGTTGGGGCAATTTTGATAACTTTATTTGTGAAGTCTAGCGATAGTTCTTTTAGTTTGATTGTCTCTTCGGCTTTTATTGGCACTTTTTTAGAATATGTAGTAAATTATGCGATGGAAAAGATATTTAAAGCTAGATGGTGGGATTATTCTAATTTACCTTTTAATATTGAAGGCCGGGTATGGCTAGGTTCTTCACTACTATTTGGCTTTGGCGGTTTTCTATTGATTCAATACTTTAATCCTTTTTTTGAAAATGTTTTACTTTCAATTGATAGAACTTTTTTGTGTACAGTAAGTTTTTTACTACTTGTTCTAATGATAACAGATGTTTGTGTCTCTGGCCATATCATTAAGAATCTTAAATTGTCTGCTTACTCTCTTAGAAAAGACTATACTGAGGAAGTTACTAAAAAGGTAAAAGCGGCACTTAAAGAAAAGTCTTATTCGTTCAGGCGTATTTTGAAAGCGTTCCCTGATGTCAATTTTTCATTTATGAGCAACAAAAAATAGAGTTTGTACTCTATTTTTTTAAGTTTTTAATTAGTTTTCGTATTATTTTTCATATACTCCTAACGAAATATCTTCATTAAATTCTAGCTCTGTATTTGTTAAAATTTTTCTTGTTCCTTTATTACTGTAATAACAGAAATCATTGTTACTACGGAAATATATTTTATCTTTTAAATAGATTATGCTATTTAAATCATTTGTTTTAAATAAATATGTCTTTAATTTTTTATTATGTTTGTCGGTTCTATAAACTATGTAATTGTCGTTTTCTTTTTTATATAAATAATAGTTATTTCCATATTTATCGGCTTTGTCATAACCTTTTATATTGGCGTGATAATTTTCAAATTTTTTTTCATTTAAGGCTTCACTCAAAGTCATAGTACCCCATTTGCCATTATAATATTTGATGTTATCTTTATTTCCAACTTCTTCAACGTTTTCATATTTAAGACTTATTTTATACTGTTTATTTGCATCTTTATCAAATAAATATACATTCCCTTTTACAGCACCTTCTATGTAGGAATCGAATGAAATGTCATCGTAACTTCTGATACTACTCTTTTGACCATTTACAATATTTACAACGTAGAAGTTATTAAAGGTATATTCTGAATTATAATCAGCAACTATATAATGTTTACCTGTGAATAGACTTATCGGCTTTTTATAAACGTCATTTTCAAAGATTTTAACGCTACTTTCCTTACTGTTGAAAAGGGTAAGTCCTTTATATGATTCAATAGCAATATAATCGTTTTCTGGGAGATTATCTTTATATATTATTTGAGTGTTTGATAATGTTATTCCTGAAGCGGTATCTTTATATAAATTGGGATTATATCCATATTTTTTAAATTTATTGAAAATATCTTTATTATCTAAATCGTGAGCGTAATATATTGTGTCATCCTTTAGGCACATGACATCTGTCAATATTTTTTCGTTTTTAAATACTGGTAAGATGCATTTATATGAACCTATTTTTTTATAGTATATTTTTTTAATTATTTTTTCTGATTTATTATAGTTTTCTTTTATTTGAAAATTTATCTTTGATTTTTCACCGTCTATACTAAAATAATAATTATTATCATCTTTGGTTGATAACGTTTCTTTAATATTAAAATTTCCTATATTATAATTAACTGTATGACCGGTATTAAAAAAGAAAATAACAAATTTTAATATATTGAAGGTTACTATAAATACAACCAAACTTTTCAGCAAAAACTTCATAAAACATCCTCCTATAAAACTAATTATATATAATTAGTGAGTTTTTTTCAATATTCTAAAACGGAGATTATTATTCTCCGTTTTTTGATATTTTTAAAAGTTCTGTTTCCATTTGTTTAATTTTTTTTAATTCTGTTTCGTTGCCCATTTCTAGTTCTCTTTTCTTTTGAATCATATACTTTGATAAAACTGTTTCAGTTTCTTGTAGAGCGCCTTTAGATAAGTTGGATAAATAAACTGTCTCTTTAACAGTATCTATAATTGCTTTTCCCCAGAATAATCCCATTCTAAGGGTTAGATCGTTGAACATATCAGGGGTAATACTGTAGTAGAAATAGCCAATAAATCGTTTTTGGGCCAAAACAATTCTTTTATCAGTTAAGACTATAACAAATGTTGAAAATATGTTAAATGCACTAGGGTCTTTTTGGGCCGCAAAAGCATATAAAATTTCTTCATCTTTATTTATTAACTTATAAGCAAGTTTTGAATGGGCTTTTAGCCTCCACGAAATTGTCATAGGATATCTTTTTTTAAAGTCTAAGACTTTCTCGTATACTTTGTTTTCCATATTTTCACTTCCTTTATAGATATTTTTTTAGCTTATTTTATACATGCTTTATCTAAATTCAGCATATTTTAAATACATAACCTATTGAACTTTATATATTTTTAAAATAGTTAACTATTTTATCTAATGGAATAAAATCAATAGAATTATCTTTTGTATTTTCAATCTCGTAATTTGTGCCATCAAATTTGTTTCCTAAGATTATCATTTTAGGGGTTCCTAATACGTAGACATCGTTAATTCTGTTACCAATAGTTAGTCCTTCTCTATCATCAATAATGGCATTTATATTGTTTTTAGTTAAAGTTTCATATAAGTTTTTAGCTGCTTCTTTGTTGTTTTCGTTGTAGATAATTTGAACTTTATATGGTGCTACATCATATGGTAGTGAAAAGCCTTTAATTTTGTCACCATTTCTTATAATATTATTTTCGATTAAGCAAGCAATAATTCTACCTAATCCGATACCATAACAGCCCATATAATATGGCTTGTTTTCACCATTTTCATCAGTGTAGTAGAGTTTCATGCTTTCAGAGTACTTTGTACCTAGTTGGAAATTATTTCCAAGTTCAACTGCATTATACTCTTTTAGGGAATTTATGTCCTTTATGTTAAGCTGTTTTAAATACTCTTCTCTATTTTCAAATTCTAATACTTCTCTATTTATTCCTAAATTTTTGGTTTCATCAAATAATACTTTGTCTTCACCCAGGTTAGTTTCCGCCTGAAATTCTTCAGCTACACTTCCACCTATTACTCCGTTATCACTGACAGTTGGCATTATTTTTATTCCTAGCCTTTTAAAGATGTTTAGATAGGCTTCATGCATTAGCTCATATGATTTTTTCATATCTTCTTCAGTTTTATCAAATGAATAAGCATCCATCATGACAAATGTTCTTGGTCTAAATAAGTAGCCTCTAGTTCGTATTTCTTTTCTAAATTTTTCACCAATTTGATAGTATGTTGCAGGCAAGTTTTTATAGGAAGTTAGTCTATTTGCCCCAAATAAAGTAGCGCATTCTTCAGCGGTTGGTGCAAGTCCATATTGTCCTAAATTGTTGTCTAAGGTGAACATAATATCACCATCTTTAGTGTATATATCCCACCTATTTGACTGATCCCAAATCTTTTTAGGTTGTAACTTAGGAAATTCTACTTGGATACATCCTACTTTATCTAGCTCTTCAATAATTACATTTTCAACAATTCTCTCTAATTTTGTCCATAGATTTCCATAGCCATATATACCGCTTTCAAATTGGTAAAGTTCTCCTAATTTCATCAAAATGTCTTGACCTGAATAATTTTTGTCAACATCATTTAGATTAATTTTTTTTATATTAAGCTTGCTTAGTCTCATTTCGCATCTTCCTTTCGTCTATAAAGCAAAAAAGGACAGCATTAAGGAGTCAATATTTGACGGTGCCATCCTTTTATTAACTTGATTTTGATAACGGTTTTAACCGGAAATGTTTTCATTTCACTCTGAAGATAGGAATTAAATAGTATCATAACTTGTTCACACTATACCAAGCTCACTTTTATGAGGGACTAGTTAATATTTCTTCGTCTTCGTTTTACAAGAATATTGTAACATAAAATTTATTGTTTGCAAATAATTTTTTTAGTTGTTATCAATTAATAAAATTAACTGTATCCTTGCATTACCATCTCTAGTGGATTAAAATCCGAGTATAGGAATTATTATATTCTGCCATAATTTAATAGTATGTAAGAACCTTATAAATTGTGTCTTCTCATAATTGTTTTTATTTTTTCTTTATTTGGCTCTGTTGGTTCAACTAATGGTAATCTTGGTTTTCCAAAGTCATAACCCATTTGATTTAGGGCATATTTGACTGGTGTAGGATTTACTTCGATAAATAAGGCCTCAATTAAATCTATGACATCTAATTGCATCATAGCAGCTTTTAGTGTATTACCTTCTAAATATTCCATTACCATGTTATGAGTATATTCTGGCATTACGTTTGATAAAACGGATATAACTCCTTTACCACCTAAAGATAATACTGGAATTATCTGATCGTCATTACCAGAATATATTGTCAGATTATCTCTACATAAGCTTGCTATTTTAGCTACTTGCGAAATATTTCCGCTTGCTTCTTTTATAGCAACTATATTTTCTATTTTTGAAAGTTCTAAGCAAGTTTCTGGAGTAATATTAACTCCAGTTCTTGAAGCTACACTATACATAATTATCGGAACGTTTACAGAACCGGCAATTGCTTTATAGTGTTCTATTAAACCTTCTTGGGTTGTCTTATTATAGTATGGGGTTACAACTAAAATGCCATCAACTCCAACTCTTTCAGCATATTTAGACATTTCAATAGCTTCTTTTGTATTATTACTTCCAGTACCAGCAATTACTTTAGTGCGGCCAGCAACTTTATCAACGACAAATTTTATGGTTTCTTTTTTTTCTTCTTTTGTCATCGTTGAAGCTTCACCAGTAGTTCCACATACAATAATTGCATCTACTTTGCCATTTATTTGATCTTCTATCATTTTACCAAAAACTTCATAATTCACGCCGTCTTCAGTAAATGGTGTGGATATGGCAGTTCCACATCCTTCAAATATTATTTTTTTCATAATTTCCTCCCAAAATAAAATTTTACTATAATTTTATCATTTTTAAGCTATTTTTTTGTTTACGTAAAAGCCCCATTAATTTGGGCTATTTATGCATGATTTTACATTTCGTATAGTTGTTAATTTATTTTTTCGAAAATATTACTTTTTGCTATTGTTATTATTGAAATTTTATATTGGTTTCTAGTGTTTATCTAATTTTATATTTATTTTGAAGATTATACCTTGCACTAGACATGTTTTATTTTTCATAAGTTTTTATTCATCTATAGGTTCAAATTCATCTTTGCCAACTCCACATAAAGGACATACCCAATCTTCTGGTAGATTTTCGAATTCTATGCCCTCGTTTTCTGCTGGATCATAAATATATCCACATATTTTACATTTATATTTCATTTGTTTCACCTATAATCAATCTTATATAAATTATAATTTCTTACTGATTGATTCCTTTCTATTTATTTATCATGCATCTATTTTTTTAACCTTAATGAGTTAAATATTACAGTTAAACTACTTATTACCATTGCAATGGAGGCAATCATTGGACTTAAAGAAATTCCAAGTGGTTTTAGAAATCCTATGGCAATTGGTATCATACAAATATTATAGAAAAAAGCCCAAAAAAGATTTTCTTTAATTATTTTTATTGTCTTTTTACTTATATTAAGCAGTTCTACAATTTTTCTTAAATCGTCTTTCATTAATATTACATCTGATGAATCTGCGGCTATATCAGTTCCACTATTTACTGAAACTCCGATGTCACTGGCTGCTAAAGATGGTGCATCATTTATTCCATCACCAATCATCATAACAATATGGCCTTTCATTTTTAGTTCTTTTAAATACTTTTCTTTATCTTGGGGTAGAAGGTTAGCAGTTACTTTATCAATTCCAAGTGTTTCTGCGACAGTGCCGGCTGTTACTTCATTATCTCCTGATAACATTATAATTTCTTTATTCATTTTTTTGAGAATTTGTAGTGTTTCTTTTGCATTATCTCTGATTATGTCTTTTACACCAATGAGTGCAATAACATTTTTATCTTCTATAACATATACAATACTATTTTCATCTTTAGATAGTTCTTGCTGTTCTTTTTTGTAATTATTAGCTATATCTAGTTTAGTTAGTAACTTGCTATTTCCAGCATAAATTTTCTTTTTTTCATAAACTCCTGATATGCCAATACCAGAAAGATTAGAAAAGTTATTAATGTTATTATATTTTATTTTATTAGATGTTGCCCAATAATTAAATGCGCTAGCAATTGGATGGTTGGAATATCTTTCTATACTTGAAACTAATTGTAATAATTCTTTATCTTTATATTCTGAATAGTTATTAATTTTTGCTATTCTTAAATTTCCATAAGTAAGTGTCCCTGTTTTATCAAAAATGATTGTATCAACTTTATTTGCTTTTTCTAATGTTTCACTTGTCTTAACTAATATACCTTCTTTTGCCGACTTTCCTATACTAACAACTACGGCAAGAGGTGTTGCTAGGCCTAAAGCACATGGGCAGGCTACGACTAAAACTGTAACAAAAGAAATAATTGCATCATTTATTGATAATCCTAAAATTAAGTGTCCAATTAATGTTAGGAATGCTATTATCATAATACTTGGGACAAAAATACCACTTGCCTTATCTGCTAATCTTCCCATAGGTGCTTTTGTATTTGTTGCTTCAACAACTAATCTTACTATTTCTGATATTGTCGATTCTGGGCCTATTTTCTCTGCTTTATACTCAATATATCCATCTATATTTATTGATCCTGCTATTACTTTATCATTAATGCTTTTTTTGTTTGCTTTAGATTCTCCTGTAATAAATGATTCATCTAAATGTGTTTCACCCAATACGATAATACCATCAACTGCAATTTTCATACCTGGCTTGCAAATTAATATATCGCCTTTTTTTACTTCGTCTATTGTTATTTCTTTTTCTCCGTCTTTTGTTTTTATTAAAGCACTTTTAGGCGTTATACTGACTAATTGTTTAAGTGCTTCTTTTGTCTTTTCTTTTGATTTTTTATCAATGAATCTACCTAGTTTAATGAAATAAATAATTGTTGCTGATGATTCAAAATATAAATTATGGACAAGTTTGTAATTTCCTTTAATTATCAATATTAAGTTTACTATACTATATATAAAGCTAGATAATACGCCTACTGTAACTAATGAATCCATATTTGGGCTTTTATGTATCAACTTTGTTATACCATTTTTTAAAATATCAAAGCCAAATATAATATATGGAATTACGATAATTAATAATGATATACCATAATTTACTGGAAAATCTAGAATATGTAAGTAAGGTATAGCTGGTAAACCGATCATATGTCCCATAGAAACATACATTAAGAATATAGTCAAGAAGGCAAAAACGATCAAATACAATTTATTATTATCTTTTTTGTCTTCTTTTTTTTCATTATAAACACCTAAACTTTTGTATCCTGATTCTTCTACAAACCTATTTAAATCAGATAAAGTAACTTTACTTTCATCATATTCTATTAAAGCCTGTGCCATGACTAGATTAACTGATGCCTTTACGCCGTCTTGCTTATCTAAATATTTTTCAACCCTATTTTGGCAAGCACTACAGCTCATTCCATCTATTTTTAAAATTACTTTTTTCATTATTCTTCCCCTAAATATTCATAGTTAGTATCTTCTATATATTTTTTTATATCAGCGAGGTTTATTTTTTTTTCATCATAGGAAATTGTTGCATTGTTGTTTTCTAAACTTACTTTTGCATTTATTCCTTCTTTATTGTTTAAATACTCTTCGATTGTCTTTTTACAATGTTCGCATCCCATTCCACCTATTTTAACTGTAATTTGTTTCATTGTTTTACCTCCTTAAAATGTTTTCCATCATTGACAAAATTTATATTATTTCTATTTGGCAAGAAATCTTATCATAGAAATAGTAATATCTTAATCTTCCAATAGTTTTCAATTATAAGCTTTTACCAAGTTCATATGCCTCTTTTATGTATTTGCTATTGTTAGTCATAGATGTTGTACCACATCCATATCCTAAAATCATTCCTTTATCCTCAAAATGATTGTATCTTACTAATGTTTTATAATGTGATTCTAATGCTTCAAATGTCCAGTCATCACTATTCCAAGCTACTGCCAATAAACAGGTTTTTAATTTTTTTGCATGTAAACTAGAATTGTATGAGCAAAATCTATCTATTACTTTTTTCATTTGAGCAGTAAAACCATAATAATATAAAGGGGTTGCAAATACTATCATATCACTTGACAGTATGGCATTTTTAACTATTTCATTATCGTCTTTAAATATGCATGGTCCTTCATATCCGCAAGAAACGCAACCTGTGCAGTTATTAATATTCATTTTGCTAATATCATATCTAATTACTTCATGATTAGATTCTTTGGCTCCTTTTATAAATGATTCGACTAACAAGTTTGTTGATCCTTTTATATTAGGGCTTCCTTGTAATATTACTATTTTCATATTTACTCCTTATAAGCTATTTATCATTTCTATTATTCTATTAGCATGATTAATAGCTTTTTCTTCTATCTCTTTTCCTTTCTCATTTCTTATCTGATAAGATACTCCATAAGTTACTATACTACCTACATATTCCATTTGGCATAATTTACAACTTGCTTTTATTGGATTTAAAAAATCATCTATATTACTATATGCTTCTTTTGGGGCTCCAGTTGTAAGTGATACTATTATTTTTTTGTTTTTTAATTTATCTCCTGTAGTTCCATGAGAAAAACCATGTTTAAATGTTTCTTCCATCCATCTTTCAAGTAATGATGGCATAGAATACCAAAATACTGGATATTGTAAAACTATGATGTCTGCTTTTAATAGCTTTTCTTGTTCTTTATCTACATTGATTCTATAGTCTGAATATAATTCACTTAGATAATCTACTTCTGCATTTGGTAATCGCCTACTTAATTCTTCTAATATCTTTTTATTGGCAACAGAATTATTTAAATCAGTATGCCCGGATACTATTAATATGTTTTTCACTTTATACCTACTTTCTTATATACTTTTCATCTTGATTATTACTTTCTTCTAAAATGTATTTTTCTACTTTCATATGTAAATCATATTTATCTCTTAACTTTATTATCTTATTCATAGTTTCAGATTTATGATGTTTATCCAGTGATTATTGGTTTTTCCAACTATCAATAAGTAAAACAGTTTCTTTATCTTCTAGGGGTTCAAAATATTCGTATCTTAGATTACCTTCTTTTCTTCTTATTTCTTCTACAATACCAGAAGAAATCATTTCATTTGCAAATTTTTTAGCCGAACCATTTTGCCCTTTATAATAGATATTAACAGTAAAACTCATTTTATCACTCTCCATAAATTATTTTAACATAAAAAAGGATGATTTTTTTATCTTCCTTTGCTTGAAAAAATTGTTTCGTTTTTTTTATAATTAAATCAACTATGCTAGCCAAGATTTATAATCTGTTTCTAATTCATTTCCTGTAAATCTTTTGCCACTAACAAAGTTTAAATTTGGAAAATTATTTTGTAAACTTTTATAAGTAGAGTCAATAGGTGATGATCCACTTGTTACAAATACATATATTTTTTTACCATTCATATTATTTTCTTCTAAAAATTTGTCTATGATTGTTGGTTCCTTATACCACCAAATTGGAAAGGCTAAGCAAATAGTGTCATATTCTTCTAAATTCGATATTTTATTTACTATTTCTGGTTTAACATTATTGTTCATTTCAATTGATGATCTACTTTGTTTATTTGTCCAATCTAAATCTTCTTCTGTATATTTTTCCTTTGGTTCAATTTCAAATAAATCACCATTTACTGCAGTTGCAACTTTTTGTGCAACTTTTTTTGTTTTTCCACTTGCTGAAAAATAACTAACTAAAATTTTACTCATTTTATTTCTCCTAATCTATATCTATTATATCATGTTTTTTAGAAACTATATAATGCTATAAAATACGCAACCAAATAGTTAAATCAAATTGACTACAGTCCTTATTTTGAGCTGTTTTTCTTAAAAAAGTGGCAAAAAAGTTATGTCTATTTTTCTAAGAATGTGGCTTAGAATTATCTAAATAAAATATTTGATAAATCATTATATCTTAATCTTATAATTTTTTAAGATACAAATTTATTAAAACACAAATCTATAAATTCAATATCTGATATTTTTTGCTCAAGATATTTATTAAATGCATATTTATTAACTCCATCTTTAACTATTTCTTTATAGTTTGGAAAATTCTTTTCAACATTTTCTTTTTTTATCTCATATGTTTTACCACTAAAATTATATTTGATATATTTAACATTATCTATTAATGAAAATATAGAAACAGAATTATAAACTATGCTTTTTTCTAGATAATAATTTTCATTTATATACCAATCTGTAATATTATAATTAATGATTAGTCCTAATTTATCTGAATCTATTTCAAATACATAACCATATTCAGATAATGGTAATGATGCGATTAGATTTCCATCATTACTATTGTTACCAACATATTCATTTTTGTATTTAATAATATTATCAATTCCTGATTTATTTCTATTAAATGGTACAACTGGAACTGTATCAATAGTATATTTTTTATTAGTATCTACAATAATATATTCATTTTGTGTATTACTATTTACTCTATACACAGTATATAGTGGATTGTCGCATTCATAAACATAATTATTACCAGTTTTTATAGTGCAGAATCTAGGCAATTGTTTTAATGAAATAACACTTATATAATCAATAATAAATAAAGTTATCAAGAAGAACATAAAGTATGTTGTGCAAATTAACAGTCTTTTTGAATATTTATAGCACTTTGTCAATTTACTAACTCCTATTAAAGATATTACTGCACCTAAAATAGAATATATACTTCCCCATGAACTTTCTGATGCAAACATAGTCATTGCAGTAAATGATATTAGAATTCCTAAAATTAATAATACAATTCCCAAATTGTTTCTAATTATATTAATCTTTTTATTAGAATAATCAATAGTATTAATAATGTTTTCTTCAAATTTTTCTTGATAATCTTCTTTCTTTATTTTTTCCCCACTTAATAACTCGTTAATAGTAATATCTAGTTCATCACATAATGGTTTAAATAAAGATAAATCAGGCATATTTCTGCCATTTTCCCAATTACCAATTGACTTATCAGTAACTTCTAATTTCTCTGCTAATTGTGATTGTGTCATTTTTTTCTCTTTACGACATTTAGCAATAAACTTTCCTATTTTTTCTTGATTCATATTTTTCTCCCTTCACACTAAAATCATATATCTTTATATATGAATTTAACAGGAAATAATTCTAGGGTTATTAAAATTATTAAATAAGAAATTAAGTTTCTTCCTTTATTTTAACACAAAAAATAACATAATATTTATTATATAGTCTTAAAAAAGAGTACCAGCTTAATATATAAACGTTTTTTTGTACCTTAATGATTAATTATCTAAAATGCTTACACTCTTTATTTATGAGATAAATAGCCTATTTTAAAATTACAATGATAAATTTATTTACTAGAGTCATTTCGAAATAGGACATACAAAAAGGCAGGATTTTTCCTACCTTTAAGCTTAGAATATCTTATGCTTATTTTATTTTTGTGAATCAAAGTCTGGATTCCAATTTGCAAATCCATCTAGGCTTTCATCAGTTTGATTATAAAAAGGTGTATTTTTATCTAATTTATCAATTTTTTTCATATCTTCTTCTGACAATTCAAAATCAAATAAATTTAAATTATCTTTGATGTGTTCTGGATTTTTAGATCCAGGAATAACGATAACTCCTTTTTGATTATGCCATCTTAATATTATTTGAGCTGGACTCTTTCCATATTTATTAGCTAACTCTTTGATAATATCTTCAGTTAATACTGAATCATTACCTCTTCCACCTAATGGATACCATGCTTGTATTTTTGTTCCATATTCATTTAATCTTTCTTTCATTTCAGTTTGTGGATAATATGGATGTGTTTCAACTTGTGTAACTGCAGGTTTTATTTCAGTATTATTTAATAGGTTATCTAATCTTTCTCCATAGAAATTAGAGATACCAATTGATTTTACTTTTCCTTCTTTTAATGCCTTTTCCATCATCTTATAACCTGTTATATAATCTCCTGCTGGTTGATGTAATAGTAGTAAATCTATATAATCTAAATCTAATCTTTTTAATGTCTTATCTATTGCTTCAGGATCAGTATATACTGATGGCCATAGTTTTGTTTCTACAAATATTTCTTCTCTAGGTACTCCTGATGCTTTAATTGCTCTTCCTACAGCTCTTTCATTTTGATATGCATTTGCCGTATCAATTAATCTATATCCTACTTTTAGTGCTTCTTTAACACTTGCCTCTGCTTCATCAGGGCTTAATAAATAAGTTCCTATTCCTACACTTGGCATAACTCTGCCATCATTTAATTTAAATTTTTCCATTTTTCTTTTCTCCTTCATTTTAAATCCAATCTTCTACTTTTTGTTTTGCGTTTTTAACCCCAGATCCAACTATTGCCAGTCCATCAAGCACTTCAGCGCCACTACATATTTCTTTTAACTGTCTAGGTACTCCAGAAAGGCCAGATCCTTCGTGTGTTGTAAATGGTCTTATTTTTTTACCAGAATAATCTAATCCTTTTAATGCAGTAAATAATTCTTCTGGCATTCCACCCCAATATATTGGAGAGCCAACATAAATAACTTCGTAAGATGAAATATCTGGAACATTTTCTTTTATTGGAGCATTATGCTCTCTTGTTCTAACCTTTGCTTCTTCAATACATTCCATATAATTTGCTGGATATGGATTTAAAGGCTCTACTTTAAACATATCTGCTCCTGTTATTTCTTTAATGTATTCGGCAATAACTTCTGTATTTCCTTTATCTACATATCTCATTTCACCACCAAAATAGTTTTCATCAGCTCTACTAAAATAAATAATTAAACTTTTTTTATCTTTCATTTCTCTTATCTCCTATTCTTTTATATATAAAATTAGTTATTATTGTTAACATTAGTATGATACTTAAATATTCAAGTGTACTTATTATTATATTTCCTTCTTTAATACCAAAACCATATTCACCTATAATATGTTTTATTAAATCTACTTTAATAGATGAATAAAAGCCTAATATTATAATAATTATTTCTAAACTATTAACTATATTGTTTTTAATTAACTTAGTTATTTTTCCAAACATAGCATTAAAATTAATTCCTAAATGCGCCCCAACAATTATTAAAGATAAATATCCTAATATTTTATGTAGTTTTATGATATTTAGATTATGAATATTTAAGAATGTTAACGTTTCCTCAGACGATAGTATTCCAAATGTGCTTGTTAATATAAATGAACAAATTAGTAAAGCATTTATAATGAGCATTATTGTGTTTTTAGCATTATATTTTGCTTCAAAAATATTTAATATATAGTTTTTGTTTAATATTAAATTAATTATTACTAAAATTAATAATGTTATTCCGATTAGTTCGTGAATTAATGCTCCAGTAAATAATCTAGAAAATTCTAAGAGTATTAAGATAAACATTAAGATATCTACTATTAACTTCTTTTTCATTTTAATATCCTAATTCCTTTAACCAATTAATTGTTTCTTCTTTACCTTTATCTGTTCTGGCAACTTTACCTTGTAATGCTAATCCATTTGTTTTTACATTTGATTTTGATAGTTTATTCTTTATAGTATTGTATGTTCCTGAATTGCCTGATCCTTCATGAGTATTAAATGGAATTATTGTTTTTCCACTTAAATCATATTCTTCCATAAATGTATATACTATTTGGGGTATATCTCCCCACCATATTGGATAACCAATAAAAACAGTATCATATATTGATATATCATCAATTTTATTTTGAATAGCTGGTCTGGCATTTTCATTTTTTTCTTTAGTAGCAACTTTTAAACATTCATCATAGCTATCAGGATATTTATTTACTGGTATTATTTCAAAGGAATCAGCATTTAAATATTCTTTCATATATGATGCCATAATTGCTGTATTACCAACTTCTACATTACCAACATTATAGTTTTCTCCTGTTCTTGAAAAATAAACTATTAATATTTTTGATTCACTTTTAGTTTCATTCTTATCATTTAAAATATCATTAGCTTTCTTATCAGCCTCTTGGCTTAATTTATTGTTACCACAACCTGTTATAGCAAATAATTCAAATATAACTAATAAACTTAATAAAATTCTCTTTTTCATTATTTATCCTCCTAATATTTATTTGTATATAACCATTCTCCGTTTATTTTTTCAAAAAAATATACGTTCTCAGGTAATTGTAATTTTTCAAATATTCTCTATTTTAAATATTTAGCACCGATATGTTCATAAAATTCATTTGATGGACTTCATACTAAACATTCTATGACCATTTTATTAAAATTCATTTTTTTTAATTCGTTAATACCAGCTTCTATTAATTATTTCTTGTTTTATTTTACTAACTATATCACTCATTATTATCAACTTCTATATTAATTATATCATAATTATTAGTTTTCAAAAAAATCATGAAAAGGTATCTAATGTTAAAATTTAATGATTTTTTGTAATTTTTTTTAGCAAAGAAAAATCTCGAACCCCCTTTATTTATAAGGGGCTGCGAGATTATTTACCATAACATTGTTTATATTTCTTACCACTGCCACATGGCTAGCATTTTTAAGGCTTTTTACCACTGCCCACTCGTTAATTTCCTTTAAAAATGGGGTTTTTATTACCTTTATGTTTTATTTTATTCCAGCTAATCTCTAGCAGAGTGGCTCTAAAAGTGGCTCCAGAATATAAAATCATTGTTTTTTACAAAATGAAAAGACTTAGTTTTTCCTTATTTTACTAAGCCTTTTTTAATTTCACTATAAATATTTGTCCACACCCAACTTGGCATATTTCAATAATTATCTTCTACTTAATTATTATCATATTAATCAATATAAGTGTCGATTATCTTTTAAAATTAGTTTTTTTTTTGAAATCTGGTGCAACTTCATTTAATATACTTTCATAATCTTTTTCACCAAGTACATCACCCATAA
>ONJI01000066.1 GCA_900318075.1 uncultured Bacillota bacterium
CTTTAATAATTTAAACATATTTACCTCCACTTTATATACTATGATTAATATTTATAATTATCAACGTTATAAATTATATCATGATTATTTGTAACAAGTCAATTAGTAACTTTTATTATCTCAATTTTAAGTTGTATAATTATTTAAACAATTATATTGATATATGTATTTATGTTAATTATAATAAACATTAAAACTAGATGGCAGGGAGGAAGAGATATGAATTATTATAGTGAAATAAAGAATGAATTAATAAATAATGAGATTACTAAAAAAGTTAAGGATTATAGTAAAAACAAAAAAAGTAAAAATATATATTAAAAAGTAGATAACTACTCAATACTACCATATACTTTTAAGTTATCTACTTTTTCTATTTTAACTTTTACGATATCATTATTATTTAGATTAGTGTTATCTACTATTACGGGGATAAAGTTAGAAGTATGTACTATTGTTTCTCCATTATTATGATGTTCTACTACTCCATCATATACTTTTCCTATTTTATTTTTATAGTAAATACCCTCATATTCATTAGATAATTCTAATATCTCATGTACCCTTTCTTTTTTTATTTCAGAAGGTACTTGTTCATCCATTCTATCAGCAGGAGTTCCTTTTCTTCTAGAATATGGAAAGGTATGTATTTTGGTGAAACCTATTTTCTTTAATGTATCAATTGTTTCATTAAAGTCTTCATCTGTTTCATGTGGGAATCCTACTATTAAATCAGTAGTTAAAGATATTTCTGGTATTTCTTTTAGTTTATTTATCATATCTAAAAATTCTTCTTTATTGTATCTTCGATTCATTAATTTTAATATTTTATTACTACCAGATTGTATTGGTACATGTAAATGTTTTGCCATTATATTATTCTCTTTTAATAATTTTATAATATTTGGTGTTATTTCATTTATTTCAATAGATGATAATCTAATTCTAAAGATACCTGGTATTTGAACTAATTTTAATAAGAGTTCTTCAAGAGATGAATTTATATCTATTCCGTATCTACCTGTATGAATGCCAGTAAGTACTATTTCTTTATAACCATTATTTACTAAATTAGTTACTTCATTAATAACTGATTCTACTTTCTTACTTCTTACTCTTCCTCTAGTATAAGGAATAATACAGTATGAACAGAAGGCATTACAACCATCTTGCACCTTGACAAAAGCCCTTGTATGATTTTCGAAAGATTTTATTTCCATATCTTCAAATTCTGCATTAGTTAAATCATATATTAGTTTTTTCTTTTCTTTAGACTTAAAGTAATCATTTATTAATTCTATTATTTTAGATTTATCTTTATTTCCTAATATAATATCTGCAGCTATTTCGTCAGAACTTACTTGGCTGTAACAGCCCATGACTATTATACAGGCATCTTGATTATTTTTTCTTGCTCTATTTATTATTTTTCTCGATTTTTTATCACTTTCATTAGTTACAGAGCATGTATTTATGATATAAATATCTGCTTTTGAATCAAAAGGTACTATTTCATAGTCATTTTCTTTTAATAAATTAGTAACATATTCTGATTCATAGATATTTACTTTACATCCTAGACTATATATTCCTACTTTCATATACTTCACTTCCAAACAGTAATATTGTACCAAATTTCTAATGAAAAGTCCATGAGTTTGAATTTTTGTAAATGAATTGAGAATAAAAATTTAAAAAACAATCTCAAATATTATAATTAGTTTGTTATTAATTAATATCTTTGTGAAGATGTTCCAAATCTAGTTAAATTATATATTAATTATTATAATAATGAAAGAACGTGTTGTTCATTAAATTATAAACCCCCAATTCAATATAAAACTGAATCAGGGGTTTTAATGAATTCTTTTTAAACTGTCTATTTTTTCTTAACTAGTTCAAGGAGAACTTTTTATTTACAAGATATTGTATCTGGATTATCTAACATAGAACGCTTCATATCATCATATGATACACTAGCTTCTTCCTCATTTATACCGTATTTGTTCATAACTTGACTTGTTATTTTAGAATAATCTACATCTAATGTAATTGTAAATGTATGATTCTTATTATCAGATTTTACAGTTCTTTTATAACCCACCTCATCTGCAGGTTTATTTTGCTCTGTAAATTGTTCTACGTATGTATCCCAAACTTGATCAAGATTAGGAACAGTAATATCTTTAAATTCAATTACCGAATGTTGACTAACTATTTTATCATTTTTAAAAGTATATTTAATATTCCCATATGCATTCATATTATTACCAACATTTTTCATAGAACATTCTAATACTTTTTCATTGCCACATCCTGTTAGAAAAAATATTCCTACTAAAACCATTGCAGTAACAGATAGTACCTTTTTCATGTTTGCCTCCTCTCATTATGAATTATACTAAATTTATAATGAAAAATCAATAGTCATGATTTTAAATATAAGAGGATGTATTTTTTAATAATTCTCTTTTGAATGGTTATTAGAAAGTAGTTTTTTTATGAATAATGATATAGAATAGAAAGTATGGATTGTTACAACAAGACTTAATTTTAAGTGGAAAAAGCATAATCGCTTATTAATTACCAATCAAAATTAATTTTTTTTACTTTGATTAAAATACTAATAATAGAAAAAGAAAAAAAGAAAGATGACATTTGCCATCTTATTTTAATTTTTGACCACAGTTACCACAGAAATTTCCACCTGTAACTTGAATTCCACAATTAGGGCATGATTTTAATTCTTCGGTAGTTTTTTCTAGCATATTTTCATTTTCTTCATTAGTACTTTCCTCTGTAACTTTTTTTGAGGAAGCCAATTCTTCTTTGTTAAATAAACTACCAGGTTCTGGAACTTCTTTTTCCTCTATTGGTGTTTCAGAAGCAGGAATACTGTTTGCTACACTCATCATTGTAGCACCAGTTTGATTAGCCATATTCATTCCCATAAATCCCATCATGGCGCCGCCTTCATTTTTAGATGCATTTTGCATAGCTTCAGCACTTGCATTAGCCATAAGACCTGATTGTAATTTACCATCTGAGAAAATTGCCGCATCATCAATCTTAGATACTCTCTTCATTGATTCTTCAGTCAAATTAATGTCTGCTATTGCTACATCAGATATTTTTATTCCATATTTTTCAAACAAATCGTTATTTAGTAGATTGTTCATCTCATTTGAAATATCAGTACCATACATGCCAATATCACCAAATGGTATTTTATGTTTGCGCATTACAACAGTGATAGCTTGAGTTAATTTTTCAACAAATTTTGTTTTAAATTGTTCTTCAAGAATATCACTATATGCTATAGTATCTCTTGCATTAGAGCCAACTATATTTTGAATTAATATAGCTGGGTCAGCAACCTTAATAGCATATTCTCCGAAAAATGTTACTTCAAGCATCCCATATTTATCATCAGTTATTTTCTTTGGCTGTGGTGAACCAAATTTATTGCCAGTTAACGCAAGTAAATTCACATAATAAACTCTTTGATCCTTTGCAGTCTGTCCTCCAAATGTAGTACGAGAGCCTATTTTCTTTAACGTGTCAGTAATACCTTTTCCAAGGTCCCCAGTAAAAATACTAGGCTCGCTCCCTGAATCAAAAGTATATGTTCCTGCTTCAGCAGAAAACTCTAATATTTTTCCATTTTCTACTACCATCATAGCAGTGCTTTCTGGTACCATAATGGCACTTCCATTCGATATTACTCCTTCTGATGGATTTGTATTTCCTTTTCCGTGATGTACTTCTCCTCTTTGAACTAATACTCCATCTGTCATCGTAGGACAAGATACATACTCTTTAAATTGATCTCCTAGTGCCGAAGATACACTTGTTGTTAAAGCTTTTATTAATCCCATTTTTTCTCCTCCTTATATAGCTTTATTAATTTAATTATAGCACATTTTTTTATTTTATTAATTAATATGTTTTTATCGATGTTAAAACATAGTCATAATCTTCTAGATTATAAATGGTATCACAGTATTCACACTTACCAGAAGTATTGACGCTTATACTAGCACCACATCCTGGGCATTTTCTAACTATTTTTGTTTCTTTAACATCTTTTTTCTTTTCAAATACTAAAATATTTTTCTTTTCTATTCTCCTAGTATCATCCCCAGATATTGTCTCACCTTCTTTATTAATAATATAATTCATATATCTAGATATTATTTCTACTTCAATTATTTCTTTATCATCAGTAAAACTTCTATTTAATATATTTGTTTCTTTAGCATTTATTTCATCGTATATTTCTCTATCACCAGATAATTTTAAATTATCAATACTACTTTGGAGTTTATCTTTTATATTTGTACTGATAAAATGCTCAACTTCACTTAAGTCTTGATTCGTAATAGCCGTAAGTATTTTTACAAATATATTATCCACTTTTGTTTTAAACATAGCATCATTAAATTCATTCATATATTTCACCTTTCCATTGTTTGTCCAACAGATGTTTTTTTACTCATAACATAATCACTTGAATTTTTGACTAAAATACTATCACAATATGGACAAGTGCTAGAACTTATTATATTAACAGGTGCACCACAATTTGGACACTTTTCTATTTTTTTATTGTTCGTAGATGACTTAACAAATGATAATTCGTACTTAATATTCATTTTCATTTTATCAGTTCCACGAGTTATTTCTCCAGTTGCCTCTTTTATTACATAGTCATAACAACTAACATTTAGATAGACTTTTAAAGTAATAACGTCTCCTTCTTTTTTTATATCAAATATTTTAATATCTTTAAGTTCAAAATTTTTCATGATATTTTTTTGCTTTTTTAGTTTTAATGTATCTAATTGGCTTTTATACATATTATATAGTTCATCAGTTGTTAGATTTCTTATCGTATCGGTATCAAAATTCATCCAAGCTTCTTGAATATCTTTATATATGTTATAAGCTCTTTGTTTGAATTCAGTTATATCTAAATTTGGATCTATTTCCTTTATTTTGTTTATATCAATATCTTCATAATAATTATACTGAGTTTGTTTAAAATCATTTATATCTATATTTGGAATCATATTTTTTATTTTATTTATATCCATATCTTTATGATTGTTATGCATATTACTTATGTTGCGAGACATATTAAGAAAACGTTTTCTACTATTATTTCTTGAAATTATAATTATGATAATTACAATTATAACAAAGATTATGAAAAAATAATCGCCACTTAAACTACCACCCCTAGAACCGTTACTGTAATGACCGTTTGATGAATTCCAATTTGATCCCCAATTCGAATCATAATCCGAATCCCAACTTGAATCTGATCCCCAATCTGAATCATAATCTGAGTCCCAACTTGAATCTGATCCCCAATCCGAATCATAATCCGAATCCCAAC
Source organism: uncultured Bacillota bacterium (assembly GCA_900318075.1). Lineage (GTDB taxonomy): Bacteria > Bacillota_I > Bacilli_A > RF39 > UBA660 > Coprosoma. The sequence continues at coordinate 5,402 of ONJI01000066.1, forward strand.
CAGAATCAGCTTTAGCAATTACGTAGATACTACCAAATCCCAAAGTAATAATAAATAATCCTAATATTATTTTTTTTAGCAACTTTTTCATAATAACACCTTTTTATCTTTTGTTAAAATATTCATCATACCATACTAAAAATGAATAGATGGTCCATATTTTTCTACTGTTATCTTTCTTTCCTTTTTTATGTTCATCTAACAATTTTATTATTTTATTTGGTTTAAAGAATTCATCAGATTTACTAAATGTTTCTTTTACTAGGTTATATACTTTTTCTTCTTTTAACCATTCTCTAATTGGTACAGGAAAACCTAGTTTCTTTTTATTAGACCATTTTTCAGGTAAGATATCGTGAGCAAC
>ONJI01000065.1 GCA_900318075.1 uncultured Bacillota bacterium
AGTTTTAATTATTATTGGATTTTTAATTAAAGTATTTACTTTAGGTTCTTCTAGTTCTTCTTTATAACCTATTCTTTCATATTCTTTTGATTTTATTCTTTTCCTTAAATCACGATACGACAAGTTATTTTTTTCAGTAATATAGATATAATATTTTATTTCCTTTATATTCTTTATATTGAATAACATTTTATAATGATTCCAGCTTAATTGGCCATGCATTGCATGGCTTTTTTCAATAAACAAATAAAAAGTACGCATATCTTTTAAATTAGAAATTCCATATCCTCTACCTAACTCTCTAGTTAACTTTTCCGAATATTCCTTTATTAATTTGTTTCCATATTTTGCTCTAGCTTCTCCTCCTTGAGCTTCTATTAATAATCTTCCTACTTCAAAATATGAATTTAAATCACTTTTATTTTTACTATAGTCTTTAATCTTTTTATATGTTTCATTTTTTATTAGTGTATTTTTTATTTTGTTATAGTAATTCACTAAATCACCTTCTATATTATATATACTGAGTAAAATTTATATTTCCTTTTTTTCATCAAAAAAACTTTAGAAAAAATCTAAAGTTTTAAGATTTATTATTTAATTTAATAATAAGATTATCTATTCCTTCTATTAAATCATTAAATGTTTTTTCAAAATTACCGGTATACCAAGGGTCATCTATATCTTTGTCTAATAATTTTATTATTTTATTTTGAGAATCTTCTTTAAATATTTTTAAAGCATTTTTTATATTAGAATCTTCCATGCAGATAAAGTAATCATATTTATCATAATCTTTTTTTTCTAGTCTTTTAGAGATATGTTTAGTATATGGAATATTTTTTTCATTTAATTTTTCTTTGGCATATATGTACATATCATTTTCAATTTCTTCATATGAAGTAGCTCTAGATGTTATGTAGTACTTATTTTCAAGGTTTATTTTTTTTACTTGATCTTTCATAATAAATTCGGCCATTGGTGAACGGCAAATGTTTCCTAGGCAAACGAAACATATTCTAATCATTCTTTTCCTCTAATGATTTATAGTATTCATATCTTTGTATAGCAGCTTCTTTGTTTAAACTTAACATTTCTTCAGCTTTTTCTTTATTAACGGTTTTAAGCATTGTATATCTTGTTTGACTTTCCAAAAATTCTTCATATAAATCAAAGTCGGCATTTTTACTATCTAAAGTAAACTTTCCATCATATCTAAATATTGGAAAGTATCCACATTTAGTAGCTAGACTTTCCATATTTGAACTTTCACCCATGCCTTTTTTAATTCCGTGTGCGATACAAGGGGCATAAGCGATTATAATTGATGGGCCTTCATGTTTATTTGCTTCATCTATAGCTTTAATTGCTTGCATCATATTTGCGCCTAAACTAATTTGGGCAACATAGACGTTAGGATAGCTCATAGCAATTCTGGCTAAATCTTTTTTGTATGTTTTTTTACCTAATCCGGCAAATTCAGCTACAGCGCCTTCTGGTGTTGCTTTAGATGCTTGCCCACCAGTATTAGAATAGCTTTCGGTGTTTAAAACTAAGATATTTATGTTGGCATTACTTGATAAAACATGGTCGATACCACCAAAGCCAATATCATAAGCCCAACCATCACCGCCTATAGCCCATATCTTTTTAGATACAATATGATCTTTTAAATTTTTTAATTCTGGATATTTGTCGTAGTCAATATTTTCATAAACTTCTTTTGTTATATTATAGTCATTACTATTTTGAAGCCATTTATTAAATAGTTCATTTTTGTTTTCTGTCATGTATTTTCTAACTTTATTTTTATTGTTTTCATAACCCATTAACATGCCAAAACCAAATTCAGCATTATCTTCAAATAAGCTGCTAGCCCAAGGAACTCTATATGGAAGGTTTGGCAGTTCACCACCATAAATCGATGAACATCCAGTTGCATTAGCAACAATTAAATTATCAGTAAGCTGAGTCAATAATTTAATATATGGTGTTTCCCCACATCCAGCACAGGCTCCATGAAAAGCAAATTTAGGAGTTTTAAGTTGACTTCCTTTAATAGTATTTCTTGGAAGTATATCTTTTTCTTTAATATTTTTATCTAAATAATTAAATATTTTATCATTGTTTTCGTTTTTAATATTAATAAATTCTAATGCTTTATTTCCCTGAAGTCCAGGACAAGTATTTATACAAACTCCGCAGCCTGTACAATTTTTACTACTAATACCTATTATAAAATAGTGGTCTTTTATTCCTAAAGCAGGTTTACATTTTTCTTTAATATAGTCTGGGGATTTATCGTATTCATCTTTATCTAGGATAAATGGCCTTATAACTCCATGAGGACATACTAATGAACACATACTGCACTGTATGCAGTTATTTTTAATCCATTTTGGAACAGTATCAGTTATATTTTGAATTTCTCCTTTTGTGTATTCAAATGTTCCATCTTCATAGCCTTTAAAATCAGACACTTTTAAGGTGTTTCCTAATCTATGTGATAGGGCTTCATAGATGTTTTTATATTGGAAGTTTAATTCTTCTTCCATTGTGTCTAGTTTAATTTCTTTTAAGTTTTCTTTGACATATTTTAATGACTCGATATTACTTAAAGCAATTGTTTTACTTTTTAGTCCAAATTTATTATTAATAAATTCTTCTAATATTTCCTCTTTATCTAAATTTAAAAGTAATAATATAGCTTTAGCCATAATCATACTTATTTTTCTTCCTAAATTATGACTTTGAGCGATAGAGTTTGCATCAATTATATATAGTTTTATTTTATTTTGTTTTAAAAATCTTTTATATGGATTTAGAATGTCTAATATTTTATCTTCGCTATTACTTGAATTTATAAGTAATGTCCCGCCTTTTTTTAATCTTGTTATTGGATCAAATATCTTTGGATAATTATCTTTAGAAATAACGATTAATTCTGGATTTTGGACTAAATATGAAGATCTTATTTTTTCATTACTAATTCTTAAATGACTTGCAGTTACTCCACCTGATTTTTTTGAATCATATTCAAAATATCCTTGAACAGTTTTTTCTTTACTCAAAATATCAATTAATGATTTGGCGCTACTTACCATACCGTCACTACCATAACCATATATTAATATTTCTTTTGAATTTTCTAAGTTTAATGGTTTATATTTAATGCTTAATTTAGTTACGTCATCTTCTATTCCTATAGTGAAGTTTTCTTTAGGATTATCCAGCATATCATATATAGCTTTAATCATACCTGGAGTTGTATCTTTTGAAGACAAACCGTATCTACCACCAACTATTTCAATTTTTTTATTTTTTAAAGCTTCTCTTATATCTAAATATAGTGGTTCACCAATACTTCCAGCTTCTTTAGTTCGATCTAATACAGCTATTTTTTTTACTGTTTTAGGTAATACTTCAAGTAATTTTTCTTTTGAAAATGGTCTATATAAATGTACTTCTATAAGTCCATAATCTTTTAAGTAATCAATAGTTTCTTTTATAGTTTCGCATACTGAGCCCATAGCTATTATTACTTTTTTTGCTTTTTTATTTCCATAATAATTAAATGGTTTATAATCTGTTTTAGCAATTTTGTTTACTTTATTCATATAATCTTCAACAATATCTGGAACTTTATCATAAAATTTGTTTCTAGATTCGGTTATTTGAAAATATATATCGGAATTTTGATTTGTTCCTCTTGTTACAGGATTATCATTATTTATGGCTCTTTTTCTAAATTCTTTTATTTTTTCTTTTGGTACTAGTGACATTATGTCTTTTTCTTCTAAAATATTTATTTTATTTATTTCATGACTAGTTCTAAAGCCATCAAAGAAGTGCATAAAAGGCAGTGATGAAGAAAGCGCTGATAAATGACTTATTAAGCTCATGTAATATGCATCTTCTACTGAAGATGATGCAATCATACAAAAGCCAGTTTGTCTTGCCGCATATATATCTTGATGATCACCAAAAATACTTAAAGCATGGGTTGATAAGCTTCTGGCTGCAACATGCATGACAAAAGGCCACATTTCTCCAGCTATTTTATACATATTTGGAATCATTAAAAGTAGGCCTTGAGAAGCCGTATAGGTTGAAGATAGCGAGCCCATTTGTAAAGCTCCATGGCACATGCCTATAGCTCCCGCTTCACTTTGCATTTCAACTACTTTAGGAACGCTTCCTAATATGTTTTCTTTTCCTTTACTACTCCAAGAGTCAATCTGTTTTGGCATTGGGCTAGATGGAGTTATTGGATATATTCCAGCTACTTCTGTAAAAAGATATGAACCTCTTGCGCAGGCCTCATTACCATCACATGTTATTTGTTTCATTTTAATCTACTCCTAACTATTTTAATTATACGTACTATTTTAATAAAAATCAATTATTAATGTTTTAAAAAAACATAGAGATTATTCTATATTTTTATTAATTGCATCTATCTTTTCCTACTGGATTAAAGGTGACATTATATTTATTTGTACCTTTAGTAATTACAACTATTGAATTTTCATCATATTCTTCTTCTGTCATAGGACTTAATAGATTATCATCGATATATCCACCATTTTGAAGTTCTGATATTGTAAGTTCTATTGAAGGAGTATTAGGGTTATCTATAAGCCACATTTTAGCTCCTTCAATTATGTTTGTCTCCTGAGTTTTACATGTTTTTTTTCTTCCTTCTTTGATGTTCCTATCGACTGTACCTATAGCAATTATAGATATTATTCCTAATAGTACAATAACGCCTAAAAGTTCAGCTAAAGTAAACCCTTTCATATAATTTTTTAATGCATGAACTTTTTCTTGGTAATTATCACTACTCGTAATATATGATCCTGAAACGGCGATGTCAGCTTTTTGTATTTTATTTATAGTTTGGTCATTAATACCACCGTCAACTTCAATAACATATGATAGGTCATTACGTCTTCTAAATTCATATAATTTTTCAATTCTATCTGTTATATCAATAAATGTTTGACCACCTTTTCCAGGATGAACAGACATTATTAAAACTAAATCTATATCATCCAAATATGGATATATTTCGTCAATGTTTGTTTCTGGATTTATAGCTATACCTACTTTTATATTTTTGTTTTTTATGTAATTTATAAAGTATTTAGGATTATCGGTAGCTTCAATATGAAAAGTGATATAAGTAGGTTTAAATTTTAAAATTTCATTTACATATCTTTTGATATCTATAACCATTAGATGAATGTCTATAGGTTTATCTATATCTTTTAAATTTTCCTTTATTTTTTCAAGTGGTAAAGTTGGTCTTTCAGTAAAACTTCCATCCATTATATCAAAATGAATTTGGTCCACTACATCATTTAATTTATCTATTTTATTTTTTTCCTCTTGAATAGTTAAAAATGAACCAGCTATTTTCAAATTATCACCTACCTATAAATTTCAAATAATTTTCATATCTACTTTTTAGAATAGTCCCATCAGCTACTTTTTCTTTTACTTTGCATTTTTTCTCATGAGTGTGGGAACAATCTCTAAATTCACACTCACCTTTAAATTCATCAAATTCTATAAAGTTATCTCTTATATCATCATTTGTCATATCTTTAAAATCAATAGCTGAAAACCCTGGAGTATCGGCAACTAGGCCACCTTCTATTTCTAATAATTCAGTGTGCCTAGTTGTATGTTTACCTCTATTTAAAGCTTCAGATATTTCATTTGTTTTTAAGTTTAAATTTGGGTTTATTTTATTTAATAATGTGGATTTTCCGGCCCCACTTTGTCCAGTAAAAACACTAACTTTTCCTTTAAATATCTTTTTTATTTTATCTATTTCATCATTCATATATACTTCGTATATTTTACTATAGTAATCTATATATGGTTTTAATTTTTGATACTCTTCATCATCAAGTAAGTCTTTTTTGGTAAATATTATGACGGGTTTTACTTCGTTATACTCTATGATATTAAGTAATTTATCAAGTAAATTTGATGAAAAGTCTGGTTTTTTTAGGCTTGTTATAATTACAGCTATATCGATATTGGCAATGGGTGGTCTTCTAAGCTTATTTTTACGGGGCCTAATTTCTAAAATATAGTTTTCATCATTAATGACTACTTCATCACCAACAAGGGGTGTGATGCTTTGATTTCTAAATTTTCCTCTAGCTTTACAAATATGTATTCTATCAGTTTTAACTGTATAGTCATTACTGATTTGTTTTATTATTTTCCCTATCATTATTCTGTTTTTCTTCTCCTACATTACTAGTATCAACAGTCTCTGTTTCATCTGTTGGAACTTTTTCTTTATTTTGAACAACTTTTATTCTTAGATTAGCTCCTTTAGAAACTTTACTACCAGTAGATTGGTTTTGATAAATTATATCTCCGCTTTTAGCTGAAGGGTCTTCAACATAAGTTATGTCTATTGTAAGACCATTATCGGTACAGAATTTTTTAACGTCTTCAACGGTATATGTACCATCGGTAAAATTTGGATAACTATTATAAATATTTGGAATAGTTAGGGTAATGGTATCACCTTTGCCTAATTTTTCACCGGCTTTGACGCTTTGTTCAATTATCGTTCCTTCTTTAATATCATCTTCAGAAGAAGAGACATCTTTATCTTCGATTATGACTGTTATACCAGCTTCTTCTAATTTTTCTTGTATCTTTTTGTAATCTTGGCCTTTATAATCTTCAATGGTTATTTTTTCACTACCTTTTGAAATTATTAGGGTTATCTTATTAGTTAATTTAATGCTTTTACCCATTTTAGGATTAGTTCCAATTACTTTTCCTTCATCCACATATTCGCTATTTTCCTTTTTGGTCTTTTTGTTTACAGTAAATCCTTTGTCTTCTAGAGTAGTCTTGGCTTGTTTTACGGTCATGCCTTCAACGTCTGGTATTTTAGCAGATTTATTTTTGGAAATACTTGGATAAACTAGAAATAAGAATCCTACTATTAGAGCTAAAACGCCAATAATACTTCCTAGTATTATTATCGCTTTATTCATCTTTTTTTCTTTTTTATCTTCTATCTTTTCAGCATTTCTAGATGTTCTACCGCGTTTTGGTGTTTCAAAAGAGTCATCATCAAAGTTCTTTTCTTTATATTCATAGATTATTTTAGGTTCATTAAATCTTTCTTTATCTAAAGCTGTCTTTAAATCTTCATGCATTTCCATAGCTGATGAATATCTATTTTTAGGATTTTTAGCAGAAGCTCTTAAAATAATGTTTTCAATTGACTGTGGCATTTCAGGGTCATATTCACATATACTTGGAAGTTCTTCATTCATGTGTTTTATGGCAACTTCTACAGGGTTATCTCCTCTAAATGGAACGTGTCCAGTTACGAGTTCATACATTAAAATTCCTAATGAATATATGTCACTTTTGATGTTGGCAGCTCCACCGTTGGCTTGCTCAGGCGGTATATAGTATACGGTTCCCATGACGCTATTGGTTTGGGTAAGCTCGCCAGCGTTTAAGGCAACAGCAATACCAAAGTCCATGATTTTTACTCTTCCGTCTTCTAAAATAATGACGTTTTGTGGTTTAATATCTCTATGAATGATATAGCTTTCATGGGCATGAGAAATTGCTGAGGTTAGCTGTAACATAATATCAATGACTTCTGGAAGGGTTAGGCTGCCTCTTTTTTTAATAAGTTGTTTTAATGTTTTTCCTTCAACATATTCCATGACAATAAAGTATTTTCCATCGTCTTCACCAACGTCATATACTTCAACGATATTAGGATCGTTTAAGGAGCTTGCTGAAATGGCTTCTCTTTGAAATCTCCTTACAAATTTTTCGTCTTCAGCTAAATCACCTCTAAGTATTTTTACAGCAACTTTTCTATTTAAAATGGTATCTAAGGCTAAATAAACGTTAGCCATGCCACCTTCACCAATGGATCTAATTATTTCATAGCGGTCATTTATCATCTGTCCCCTTGTTATCATTCTTTATCCTCCTTTTTTAAATAGGCAACTGAAATATTATCAGTTCCTCCTCTATTATTGGCTTTATTTATAAGTTTTTGAAGTTTTTCATCAATTGATAAGTCACTATCTAAAACCATTTCAATCTGTTCGTCTTCTAGCATATTAGTAAGGCCATCACTACATAAAAATATACCTTCGATGTCTGTTTCGACGTCAAAGACATCCATTTCTACTGTTATATTTGCGCCTAGAGCTCTCATTAAAACGTTTTTTCGTGGATGGTTTTTAGCTTCTTCTTTAGTTAGTTCACCTGATTTTACGAGTAAATTAACTAGTGTGTGATCATTAGTTATCTTATATAGTTTTTTATCTTTTACTGCGTAACCTGAAGAGTCGCCGATATTACCATAAAGTAAGAAATCCTTTGTAAGTAAGGCCATGACTAGGGTTGTACCCATACCAGTACTATCAGGATTATCTTCAGTATATTTATATAAAAGCATGTTAGCTTCACTAACTATTTCTTTCAAAAAGTTTATCGCGTCTTCTCTATTTCCAACAGTAGATGTATCCATAAATCTTTTGCCGATGTGAGTGATTGCAATAGATGAAGCTATTTCACCACCTTTATGGCCACCCATACCGTCAGCGACGGCAAGTAATATTTCGCCTTCGCCATTTTTAACGATAGTGACGCTGTCCTCATTATGATCTCTAACTTTTCCTGGATCAGTTAGATATGAATATTCCATTATTTTTCCTCCTCGTAATTTGATCGCAATTGTCCGCAAGCGGCTTCTACTTCACTACCAAACTCTCGTCTTACGGTTACGTTTATTTTATTTTTCTTTAGTAAATCATAAAATTTCATAATATTTTTATTATCTGTTTTTTTAAATTCGATATGACTTGTCTCGTTATAAGGTATCAAATTAACATAACAGTTTAATCCTTTTAAAAGATTTGAAAGTTCAATGGCATGTTTTTCTTTGTCGTTAACATCTTTTAACATAATGTATTCAAATGTCACTTTCCTATTATTTATTTTTAAATAGTCTTTAACAGCTTTTATAACTTCTTTTATTGGATAAACTTTATTGATTTTCATAAGCTTGCTTCTAAGTTCATCATTTGGAGCGTGTAAAGAAATAGCTAAATTTACTTGTCTTTTTTCACTAGCAAATTCTCTTATCTTAGGAACAATACCACAAGTTGAAACGGTTATGTGTCTTGCACCAATAGCTATTCCGTTATCATCGTTGATGATATCTATAAATTTCATTACGTTTTCATAGTTATCAAATGGCTCACCAATTCCCATTAAAACGACATGGGAAATTTTCATTTTTAAATTTTCTTCAACTAATAGGATTTGGGTGACCATTTCACAAGCACTTAAATTTCTTCTTTTTTTAAGTCTACCGCTTTCACAGAAGGCACAGCCCATATTGCATCCTACTTCAGTTGAAACGCATAAGCTGTTACCGTAATCGTGATTCATCAAAACGGCTTCTATCTTTTCGCCGTCTTTTAAATTAAAAAGGTATTTATGAACATCTTTCCCATTTTGAACTTTAATTATCTCTGGTTTGTCCATGGTAAATTCTTCTTTTAATTTTTGAATGATGTCTTTTTTAATATTGGTCATTTCATCAAAAGATGCCACTTTTTTCTTATAAAGCCAATCATAAACTTGAAGAGCTTTGAATTTTTTCTCACCAATACTTTCAAAATAATTTTCTAAATCTTTTCTCGATAAACTATAAATGTTCATATTTCCCACCTTAACTAATTATATCAAAATTTAACAAAAAAAAACAGGATATGTCCTATTTTTAGTCAATATATTGCATTACTATACATATTATAAAGAAAATTACTCCTAAAACGGCAGTTAGTCTTGTGATAAAAAGTTCGCCGCCTCTTTCTTTCCTATGAGCGAATAGTTCATCATTACCACCTAAGATACTACTTGATGGGCTTACTGCCTTACCGCTTTGTAAAAGGACTATTGCTATCAATAAAATAGAAACAATAATTAATAATATTTTCATGGTATCCCTCCGACTTCTAATAATTTATCATAAATAGGCTAAAAAATCAACTATATTTATAGTTTATAGCTGATTTAATCTTCTTTTACATGAATTAATCCTTGTTTTATTTCTTCTAAAGCTTTACCGATATTCTTCGCTGACTTATATTCGTTTTCTTTTATTTGATAGTGTTCAGTCTGTTCCATCTCTTTAGCTCTTTTAGCGGCAAGATTAACTAGTAAATATTTTGAACTGATTTTTTGCAAAAGCGAATCGATTGACGGATATAGCATTTTACCACGCTCCCTTATATTAAGATTATATAGCTTTTAATTTCTAAAAACAACAAATTATCTAATATTTGACATTTTTTAACATTTTTAATTATAAAAGAAGTCTCTATTAAGACTTCTAGTTTTAGTTATTTACAAATACTTAAATCATTAAAGTATGTGTCAAAATTGTAATTTGGACTTTCGGCGTTTTCGCCATACTGTTCAATTTTGTTTAAAATATCTTGCCAGCTGTCTTTACTAGCACCAGTACTAGCAATTATACCCATTATTATACTTGTTAAAAATACCATAATTATTATAGCCATACAGCCGAAGCTACCGACTGATATTCCGATAACAGTTCCGTTACTTAGGCCTGTCTTGTTAGTTTCAAAAGATTTCTCACCTATCCATCTTCTATACATATTGACCATAGTTAATTGTATATATGGTATTAGCCATATTAACAAAAGGCCAAATGTTAGACCTGATAATAATATCCAGCCAATGAAGCTCAATGCCATTCCATAGTACTCAACTCTATGACCGTTTACAATTTCTAAGGCTTTTTTAACTGTATCTGTGAAACTTAAATCTTTGGGGTTATCTGTATCAGCTAGAATCATTGAAAATGTACTGATGGCTGGAGCGTAGTATACCATAGCAACAATAAGAGCAATAATAGCTAAAAGGCCTAATAGTGGAATTATGGCTAACAATCCAGCAATAAACCCAACAGCACCAGCAATTAACACGACTAAAAGTATATATCCTATTTCTTTTAAATGATCAAATGGGGTTTTAAATATTTCACTAAATGTAACTTCTTTACCACGATTTATCTTAAAACATGCAGCTAATAGTCCATAGCTAAATAATGTTCCAGCCATAAAAGTGATAATTTCTGAAATGATTGACATATAATTAATAGTAAACTCATATGTATGCTCTTTAATGTTTGCAATATTTTCTCCAAATATGGCAGATATAACTGCACATATTACAAAGTATACTACTGTAGCTCCCATTAAAGAACTTTTAATCTTGCCTTTGGCATCAGCTTTTATTGCTTTTCTAATTCCACCTTGGTTACTGGTAGAACTATAGTTTTGAGAAGGGGTTACAGTTTCTTTTGTATCTTGTTTTGATAATGGCTCGCCACAGTTTGTACAAAACTTAGCTCCTTCTTCATTTTTGTTTCCGCATTTTGCGCAAAACATACCTCTCACCTTCCTTTATTAATTACAATATCTAATAGATATTAGTAACCTATTTTTACAATATAAGTATATCATTATTTTTTTTATATTACAATTATGTCTTAAATTATTTTTCTTAAGCCATCTAACACTTTAAACATTGCGTAAGTGTCTTGCTGACAGTATTCAACTAATTTTTGATATTTGTGTTCATAATCAAGTTTGGTTAATTTTGGAAACTGGGCATAGGTAACCATGGCTTCTACTCCATTTGCAACTTCCATTCCTTGATATGTCAGGTTTGAAAAGACTGGCAATACTTTTTTGATTGAATAAGAGCCGTCCATTGATGGATTATAATAGTTGATCATTTTAGCTTCCTTTTTGTCATAACCAAGATTTTCATACATTTTGCTTCTCGTTTTGACGATGTTCATCAAATCAAAAATCTGAGAATTTATTTTTAGTAATTTTTCTTTATGTTCTGGAAATATTTCAGATAATTCTTTAATTCTTGTCTTTTCAAATGAATCGTTATAAACGAGGACTGTTCCTTCTTTTATTAAGTCGCACATATATTTAATAAGTTCTTCACGATGGTCTAAGTGATCTTTAGCTAGATAACCATAGTGGTCCTTTTCTTTATCGCACTTGCCAGGCTCTTTTTCTATGTGTAGTGAAAATTGAAAAACTGACTGGGTATATGGTTTTTCGCCTTTGAATCTTGGCAGTGGGCAGGGAAATGTTTCAAAATCTAAATGATATATTGGATATGTTATTTGTTTTATACCATCTATTATTTTCTTCTTATTTATGTAAGGATTATTTGTCTCTAATGCTTTTCTTTGAATTATATTCTTTTCTCTATTTAGATATGTTTCATCAATATCAAGCATACTCACTTTGCCGCTATTTATAAGGTCAAATATGGTATATTTAACATTATCTTTTTTAAACCCATGGTGATTATCCATATAGCTTAGTATCGAATGCTTTTCGGGTAGTATACTCCAGCATATGTTACAGTATTTACATTTAGTGACTTTTTTATATTCGCAGTACTGTCCTAGTGGAACAGAATCTGCATGGAGACCCGTTATATAGTTTTCGATAGTTTTGGCATCTAGGGCGATTTTATCCATCATTTTTTCTGTAATGCTCGTCATATCGATAAAAGATATTATATCTTCACCATCTATTTCATCATATTTCGGCTTATCATTTTCATATGTTCCATCAAATATATATTTACTATTTAATGTAGCTAAATAATAATTTACTTTTCTTTTATCTTTGTTTTGTTTTAAATCGCTTTCGATGATGAATCTTTGAACGGCTAAATCATATACATAGTGTCCAGGGCCTGTGAATTTATCAAATAGCTTAGCTTTTTCTTTTTCATATGTCTCTATAGACATATATTTTTCAATATTTAAGTTTAAATCTTCTAAAAGTCGATATATTCCTTTTTCATCTTTTTTAAATATAGAGTTTTCTTTAGTCCCTAAATCTAGATATTTTTTGGTTGTTGTGGCTTTAACTTCGATTATATTAAAACCGTTATCATTTTCATTATATATATCGACATAGCATATGTATCTTATGTTATCTATTATAGCATCAAAGCTTTCTTGGTTATAAGTGGTTTTAGAATATTTAAAGGTTCCATCAAAATATTTAGGAGCTAAATGGCCCGCTAAAAGTTCTACTTCGTTATAATATGGCAACATAGTTTCTAAGTGTTCATTGGTAATGTCGATTAAATCATTCCCGTTTTCATCGAACATACTACTAAGTAATTCTATCATTTTATATGACTCTTCTTCTTTTTTATATTCTTCAATAGTGACAACACTATTTAATTTTTCTTTTTTTATATCATCTAAGCTTACATATCTTGGACATCTTATATAATTTATAAATTTGGTTTTTGTTATAGCCATACTTCATTTCCCTACTTTCATATCACTTTAATTATACTATTTTTAAAAAGAAAAAAATAGTTCAATACGAACTATTCTGGGAAAACTTCTTTTAAATTATTATTTATCACTTTGACATTTCTACTTGGGTCATCTGATAGAAGTCTATATAGTTTAGAATAATTTTTAATGGTTTCTAATATTTGAAGATCTCTTTTGGCAAGTTTTACCTGGTAATCTTCGTCTTCACTTACTACTGATACTTCTCTACCTAATATGGCATCGGCTGAAATATTTAATTTATCTAATATTTTGATAAACACATTCCATCTCGGTGTACGTTTGCCTGATTCGTATTGTGAGATTTCTGCCGGTTTAACGCCTATTTGTCTTGCAAGTTCTGACTGTGTTAGACTGGCGTTTATCCTTGCCTGTTTTAATCTTTGACCCATCATATAATCACAGTTATCCTTTCATTAACTAGATTATAGCAAGCTTTAATTTTTTATACATCAAATTTAACTTTTTGTTATAAAATGATTGAAATTAACTACGGGTTAATATATAATTAGCATAGGAGGAAATGTATGGATAATTTAATAAAAATTAGAAAAAAGCATAATTATACTTGTACTTATATGGCCGAGCAGCTTAAGATTAGTAAACCTTTTTATTGGCAGATAGAAAATAAAAAAAGAAGGCTTTCTTATGAAATGGCCGTTAGAATTGCGAAGGTTTTTGGAAAAAAACCTGATGATATTTTTTATGTAGATTTTAAAAAGCAGAATTAACTTTCTGCTTTTTTGCTTGATAAAAATGTCACTTTATCTGCTACAACTTCGGTCAGATATTTTCTGCCTTCTTCTGTTTCGTAGTTATATGTTTCTAGCCTTCCACGTATACCAACAAGGTCTCCTTTTTTGCAGTATTCGGTTGTGTTTTGAGCGATTGCTTGCCAAAGTTTACAACTGATAAAATCAGTTTCATATTCTCCTTCTGAATTTTTATATGATCTTGGAACGGCTAGTATCATTCGTGCTACTTTCTTGCCGGTTTCTGTCTGATATAGCTCGGGATCACCAGCTAATCTTCCAACTAAAACTACTTGATTCAACATATATTATCTCCTTTCGAGTAGATAATATACTATGGTTTTTAAAATGGTGCAAATGAGGAATTTAACCATTTTCAAATAGTTTTTAGGGCCTAATTTGGCAATTTATAAGGAACAATTTTAGTAAATTGTAGTCATGAAAAAAGGGTAAAAATAAAAAAGTGAAGTTTTTTAACAATTTAATTCAACTTCAACTTTTTTTGGCTGGCCGTTATTGTAATTGATGGTTATTCTTGAAAGTGTAGACTGTTTATTACACTTTTCTAAGCCAGTTAAATTATAATTTTCCCCATTGTTATTTGCGTTTATGAGCATATCTAAGGTCACAACATAAGTAGATGCACTATCGTTTGTACTCATATATTTCTCAAAGTAATCGATGCTGGCAGTTTCTATTTTATTTTCAAGTTTTTTATCTACTTTATTTTGGACAAAAAACAAATATCCTAATATGGTGACCAACATAATCAAAATAATTATAATGATTAGTGTAAACGGAGATTTTTCCTTTTTTTCCTCTTTATCTGGTTTTTCAATTTCTAACACTTCAACTTCGTCACTTAAATTATCAAATTCCATCTTTTTATCCTCCTAAAAATAATTTTTAAGTAATCTACTTAATTCTATTGCATATTCCATTGGAAGGTTTTCTCTAAATTCATCAATGAATCCAATGATAAGCAGCTCTTTTGCTCTTTCTTCATCTAATCCTCTACTCATTAGGTAAAAGAGTTTTTCTTCATCAAGTTTTGAAACAGTGGCTTCGTGTTCAAGGTATGATGAATTATTTTCGACAATGTTTTTGGGTATTGTATCGCTTTTGGACTTATCGTCTAGTATTATTGTATCACATTTGATGATACTTTTTGAATTTTCTGCATCGTCACTTATTCTAACTGTTCCTCTATAATTTGATACGCCCCCATTTGCAGCAATTGACTTACTAATGATTTTGCTTGTAGTATTAGGGGCTAGATGGATCATCTTGGCTCCAGCATCTTGAATTTGTCCTTTAGAAGCGACGGCTATTGATATGCAGTTTCCTTTCGCGCCCTTACCTTTTAAGATGCATGATGGGTATTTCATATTTATCTTGGAGCCAATATTGCCATCGATCCATTCCATAGTTCCGCCTTCATCTATTATAGCTCTTTTGGTTACAAGATTATATATATTGTCGGCCCAGTTTTGAATTGTAGTATATCTACAGCTTGAATTTTTACCGACGTATATTTCAACAACAGCAGCATGAAGGGCGTCTACTGTATGATAAACAGCTGTGCAGCCTTCCATATAATGAACGTGACTGTCGTCATCAACTATTATTAGTGTTCTTTCAAACTGCCCCATATTTTTAGAATTTATTCTAAAATAGCTTTGAAGTGGTCTTTCAATAGTTACATGAGGTGGCACATATATAAATGTTCCTCCACTCCAAACTGCGCCGTTTAAAGCGGTATACTTATTTTCATCATATTTTACTAATTTATTAAAGTATTTTTTAAAAATATCAGGGTGATTTTTAAGGGCGTCATCGGTACTACAAAAAATAACTCCTTTATCTTCTAATTCTTTTATCATGTTGTGATAAACTACTTCACTTTCGTATTGGGCTCCAATACCCCCTAGATATTTCTTCTCAGCATCTATTAGGCCTAAATCCTCAAAAGTGTCTTTAATTGGACAAGCAACTTTGTCCCAACTATTTTCCGCTTTATCGGAAACTTTTTTATAGTAGTTTATCAGATTAAAATCTATTTTTAACTCTGGCCCAAAATTTGGATTAGGTATTTCTGTAAAGGCTTTATAAGAATTTAGTCTGAAATCAGTCATCCATTTGGGTTCTTTTTTTGTTTCTGATATTTCGATGATTTTATTTTCATCTATTCCTAGATTTTTGGTCATTTTTTGTCACCTCCTATATTATACTAGTTTTTTTCCAAAATAAAAAGCTTTATTTAGCTTTTAATTCATTTAAGATTTTCTCTATGGCCCACCATGATAGCAGCACGCACTTTTCTCTATTTGGGGTTTTTGATACTTCATCATATACTATTGCTTCTTCTAAAACTTCTTTATCATACTCTTTTTCTGTAGCCATATTAAGAAAGTTTCGCAAGATGTTTTCTACTTCATCAACTTTTTTTCCTATTAAAGTATCAGTCATGATAGAGGCTGATGATATGCATAGTGCACAGGCTTCTCCATCAAATTTTATATCTTTTACTATGTCATCTTCAATTTTTACCATCACATTTAATTCATCGATACAACTTTCATTATTCATGTTAGCTTTTATATATGTATCATCTTCAATTAGCCCTCTATTATGTGGATTCTGATAATGTTCGAGAATAATGTTTCTTTTTAAATTGCTGTCCATATTATTCACCTTCTATATCATTACTGTAAACAGTTTCGTCTAGTTCGAAATAAAAATTTCTAAGTTCTTCAAATGTTGAAAAGAATACTGTTGGCAGGTTTAATGTAGCTTTAGTTTTGAGCATGTTTATGACTTCTAGTATGTCATCTGCTTTTTTAGTATTAATTTTATGATGCTGCTTATCTTTATAAATAGACATCCCACATTTACCTTGTGCATATAATTTTTCGTTAGTTGCGAATAGAATATTGGCATCCGTTACTTCTCTAACTATTTTAGCGATGTTATAAACGGTGCTCATTACGGTATAATTATATGCGTGTTTTTTTTCAAATACACTTTCATCTACTAGATCTTTAATTCTAGTAAATAATTGCTCACTGTCTTTGCTTTCACATGACAATTGTGCATATATACCACTATTATCACTTTTGATGTTGAACTCACTATTTGGAATTTCTTCGACTAAGTCTATTAGCATTCCAATTGCATCTAGGTGTTCTTTTTCTATCTTTAATATGATGTATGCGAGAGTATTTTTACCTTTTTCTTTATTTGCATATACCGGAATTATTCCAGCGTTGTAGCAAGTATTTAATAGAAGTTCTAATTCTCTAGAACCGTCTGCCATGTCATGGAAATAGATGGCTCTAGTATTTTCGTCTTCTAAGTTTACATTGGTTCTTAGCTTATTCATATATTTCCCCCTTTTTAAAAGGTTTTAAAGCTACATACTATAGTAATTATAATTTATTTTTAAGGTTTTGTAAATATTTTGTAATTTTGCTTTACTCTTTTTCATATAGTTTAGTGTAAAAGGAGGAAAAAATCATGGAAACGCTTAAAGTAAGGGCTAAATCTAATCCTAATTCAGTTGCTGGAGCTTTAGCTAATGTTTTTAGAGAAAAAGGATCTGTTGAAATTCAAGCTATTGGAGCCGGAGCTTTAAATCAAGCTATTAAAGCAATAGCAATTGCTCGTGGGTTTGTGGCGCCTAGTGGTAAAAATTTAATTTGTATTCCAGCTTTCACTGATATCATCATAGATGGCGAAGAACGCACGGCGATTAAGCTTATAGTTGAAGCTAGATAATTTTATTTAATTAAAGTTCAACTTTTTGAACTTTTTTTAAGATATCTTCTTGACAGGCGTTGCAAATATAAGTATAATTTATGTTGTCTACTAATTGCGGATGTAGTTCAATGGCAGAACCCCAGCCTTCCAAGCTGACTACGGGAGTTCGATTCTCCTCATCCGCTCCATATGAAATTAACTCTTGATATTCAAGAGTTTTTTTATATTTAGTTTTCCCGTAGTCAGCCAGGAAGAAATTTGTTATATATTAAAATTATCATTCATATTTTCTATGATATCGTCACATATGTTGTACCATTTCACTTGTGAAATATATCTACACTTTTCATACTTTGGATTATTATTTATACATCTATTGAGTGGCTGATACGATAAGCTACTAAAATGGATACCTGACGAATAATTATTTCTTTTTTTTATTAATATTTTATAGATATCTTTTCTTTTAATCCATAAAAAATCATCTGGTATTCCATAAATAATAGCATCTATTTTTTCTTTAGAATTTCTTCCTTTCAAGACAAATCTATCTATTGCTTTTATTAATAGACTTTTTTGATTAATAAAATTATTTATACTATCAATTTTTGCTTGATGTTCTTTTTTATAGTCTTCTATTGTCATTCTTACACTTCCAGTACCATTAGTTGTACCATCGGCATAATGATATTTTAAAAATTCAATGACAAGATCTCTTGGCATGTGACTTTCTATTAAAAAATGAATCATTTCGCTTATTGGCTCATTATGAACAGAATTTTTAACGCCCTTTTTAATACTAATTCTTTTTACCTCATCATTTACTTTTATAAAGATGTCGCATTTTTGTGGTTTTTCATTTTTATAACATTTAACAATGTCAGTTTTTGTAATTTTAGGGAAAATATCTTCTAAAAATAGTTGTAAATTATAATTTATATTTATAATTTTTTTATTGTTTATACTTTTTATGAACTCAATTTCGTTTTGAAATCCATTTTTGTCGCTATTAAATGGCATATTATTACCTCCTCATTTATTAATATATTAGATAAAACTCTTATTTCCTTTTTCTAGATAGAAAAAAAGAAAAGTAAGCATTACTTTTCTTTTCAGTTTAATCTATTTTTATACTTAATTATCAATGTATTTATATATTTTAATTATGTAATTATCTTTTTTTGTATTTTTGATAATCCCATCAAATCTATATTTTCCATATTTTCTAATACTAAATACGTCACCCTCACCCAAATTATAATTTGTCTTATGACATGGCTCATAGTTAAGAATTATTTCATTATCTAAAAATTTCTTTTTAATAGAATCTCTACTCGAGCCAATTAGTCTAGATATTACGGTATCAATTCTCATACTAGAAACAATAAGTTCTATCTTTTTATATTGTCTTGTATAATTAGTTAAGGTGGTTAATGGTACTTCTTTTAATTTAATATGATGAGTACCAACTATATTAAATTCTTTATTGATAAGATCATATATAGAGTCTACAACTATAATGTAGTAATGATCCTTATAAATGACGATGTCGCCGAACATTTCAGTTGAAATATTTAAATTATATAAGCTTCCCATTATTTCTCTATGAGCGAGTTTTTCATAGGAAATAATTTCTATTAATCTTATATTAGGTTTTCTATCTTTATATATGATTGCTTTATCACTATCTACATAAGGATAATAGATTTGATAGCCGCACCCTTTTAATTTATTAGTTACTTTTTTTAGAGTGTGTGGATCTAGAAAGTTTGTACATTTTCCTTTTAAAATTTTATCAACGTTCTTTTCAACAATGTAATAGTCTTTTTTTGACATAATTTCACCAGTTAAATTATATAAAAAATGCATTAAAAAAACAACGGTTTAAAATATTTGCGAACTAATATACTACTTATAATGAAATGTCAAGCATAAAATATAGTAATTAGTAGGTTTACACTCAATTTGACATATATTTCCAATTTTGATAGAATGTAGTAGAAACGTTATGAAAAGGAGAATTGATATGGAAATTGAAAAAGATCCTGCGCCGATCGTTTCGAGCAAAAAAAATAAAGTTAAAAAAATTAAAGTTGTGATTGGCATGTTAATATTTGTATTTGTTTCAGTAGCTGGTTTTTTTGTCTATGATAACATACGTAGGCAAAAGATTTATGAAAGTTTAAATATATCTTTTGCTAGCAATAAGGAAATCGAATATGGTACTGATAATTATAATCCACTTGAGTTGGTAAAGAAACTTAGCGGTTCTATAAAGAGTTATACGAAAAACGTAGATACTCTAGCTGTTGGTAAACAGCAATTAGTATTTGAGATTGCTAAAGATGACGTTGTTAAAAAGGTCAGCGTTGACGTTGTAGTCAAGGATACTAAGGCCCCTACTATTGAACTTAAAAGTGGTCAAGTTTCTATCTATGCTGGCGACACTTATGATGTTAAAAGTAATATAGAAAAAGTTACTGATGTTGTAGATGGAGATATACCTTATAGTGAAGCTGAACTTGAAAATGGTCCATACTACACAGTAACAACTGATTTAGACAATAATAAAGTTGGTACGTATACCGTTACTGTTAAAGCTAGCGATGCTAACGGTAATGTAAATGAAGCAACTTATAATATAACTGTCGCTGCCAAACCTAAGCCAAAAGTTACAGTAGTAAAACAAACTGCTAAAGCTACTTCCACTTATAATGGACCTGCTTCAGTAGATACTTCTAGTGTTGTAAATGCTGCTCAATCTTTAATTGGTAGTTCATATAAACATGGTGGAACAAACCCTTCAACAGGATTTGACTGTAGTGGATTTGTACAATATATTTATTCTGCTGTTGGTAAAAGTATTAGTAGGACTTCTAGATCTCAAGAAAATGATGGTGTGGCTGTTGATAAATCTAACTTACAGCCTGGTGATATAATAATATGGGCTAAAAGAGGTAGTAGTACTCCTAGTCATTCATCTATTTATGTTGGTGATAATACAATTGTCCACGCAATAAATAGTAGAAAAGGTGTACAACAAACTAATATAAATTCTTGGGAAAGTTATGGTTATAATATAGATGCAATAAGACGTATTTAGTTAAAATCCCCTATTTCGGGGATTTTGTTTTGAAAAATAAAAACATCACTAAACAGTGATGTTTTAGGTTGTATTATAAATAGTGTTGGTGAGTAAAATCACTGATACTATTTTTAGTATAAAAAAGACATGTAGTTTGATACAATGTAATTACCTAAAAAACATTGAAAGGATCTGACTACATGTCTACAAATAATTATATATTAAATTTACTAAATATTAAAGATAAAAATATATTTATTTCAGAAAAAATTGAAACAAGAAAAATTAAAAATATTAATTATAAGATAATTGAAGGCTTTTTATCTTATAATCCTCAT
>ONJI01000064.1 GCA_900318075.1 uncultured Bacillota bacterium
CAGCTAGATCGCCGCTTTTTTCTATAGCTGGACCACTAGTAGTTTTTATATTACTACCCATCTCATTTGCAATAATATAAGCAAGTGTCGTTTTACCAAGACCAGGAGGACCATATAGTAAAACATGATCTAAAGCTTCACCTCTCATTTTAGCTGCCTTCATAAATACATTCAAATTTTCTTTTACCTCGGTTTGGCCAATATATTCATCTATCGAATCAGGTCTGATAGATGTTTCAAAACTATCTTCTTCTAGCATTTCATTAGTTAAAATTCTACTCATAAATCCACATCCTTATTTTAATAACAACTTAAGTGCACATTTAATTTGCTCGCCTATATCTAACGATGAATCTACCTGTTTAACAACTTTGTTAATATCCCCAGTTTTATAGCCAAGACTTTTTAAAGCTTCAATAAGTTCATCATTTACAGGCATATTTTGACTAGGAGTAGCCGCAAGCTTCCCTTTCAAATCTAAAATTATTTGTCTAGCTACTTTATCACCTATTTTTGGAAATTTTTTCAAATATAAAATATTTTCTCTTTCAATCGCATCTATAATTCCTTCAGGGGAACCAGAAGCAATCATAGGTAAAGCCATCTTAGGACCAAGCCCTTTTACTCCAATTAGTTTCAAAAATAATTTTTTTTCTTCTAAAGACTTAAAACCATATAAAGATATCTCATCTTCCCTAACATTTTGATATAAATAAATAGTATATTCTTTATCAATATCGAAAGAATAAGGACTAGCCGTATAAATTAAATAACCAACTCCATTATTATCAACAACAATATAGTCGCTTTCTATTTCTTTAATAAAGCCTTTAATATAAGCATACATAATACCACCCTTTTCATTATAACACGAACAAGTGTTTTTTCATAGAAAAATGCGTTAGAAAAAAACAAATAATTGTAAATAAAATTTTTAAAACAAATAGTTTATGTTAGTAAACGTTTCCTTTGACTTTAATATATGATAAGTGTTAAAATAATAATGAAAGTAGTGAACGATAATGGATAACATAGAAAAAAAAATGAAAAAAAACAAAATCATAATTATAATCATGTTTATTTTAGGCATGCTAGGGATTGGGTTATTATCATACGATTATGTCATGTCAAAAATAAGACTTACATTTGAAACAGTAAATTTAGAATTAAATGGTAATAACGAACCAGAACAAGTAGACAAAAACACTGAAAAAGAACAAGAAATTATCGAAGAAACAAAAGAAATAGAAGTAAAAGAAGATAATACTAATATCCAAACAAATTCATATTATTTTGGATATCTTCAAATTCCTAAAATAAATTTAAATCAAGGATTAGTACCACTAAACTCTAAAGACAATAACGTAAACAAAAACATTCAAACAATTTATCCATCTGATATGCCAAATGTTGAAAATGGTAATCTAATACTTGCCGCCCATTCTGGGACAAGTCATATAAGCTACTTTAAAAATCTGTATAAATTAACCACAAATGATCAATTTTATATTTTATATAACAATTTAAAATACGTGTATAACATTGCTAATATATATACTGTTCCAAAAACCGGGCAAGTTGAAATACAAAGGAATTTAAATAAAACTGTTGCAACCCTGATCACTTGCACAAAAAATGATGATACAACACAAACCGTATATATAGGAGAATTAATAAGAAAAGAAGGGGTATAATGATTAAATTTTCTGCAAACAATTTTATAGGTACTTTAATCAGTATAATCACTGATTCACCTACCTCTATCCTATTCATTGTTCTAGGTACAATTTTCACAGTAGCTATGATTATAAATGTAAAAAAGAACAAAACCATAGGAAAAACATTATTCATAGCTGGCTGGATTTTTATCATACTTTTTATAATTATTAAATATAATGAATATATTTCAAAGTTATTTGATAATTTAATTAATAATGTATTTATGCAAATATTTTTTCCAAACCTGGCTACTTATATAATTATAATTGTAATAACAAATTTTATTTTCTTACGCACGGTACTGAACAAAAGCACTAAAACAATTGAAAAAATTGTTAATTCCATGTTCTTCTCTACAATTATGGTTTTAATGGTATATACATTAGACCTAATAATAGAAAACAAAATTAACATATATGCTCAAAAAGAATTATACACAAATAAACAAGTTTTAACACTAATTGAAAGTACTACTATCATATTTAGTGGTTGGATTTTAATAATATTCAGTAAATTTCTAATTACAAAATTAGTTGAAAAAAGTAATGAAAAAATAAAACAAGAATATGAAAATGAAAAAAACACTGAAATAAATCAGGTAGAAAATATTCCAATGACTCAAACTGAAGTAAATCCAATAGAACCTGTTTCAATGCCTCAAACTGACATAAATCCAATAGAACCTGCTCAAATGCCTCAAACTGACATAAATCCAATAGAACCTGTTACATTACCTCAAACTGAAATAAATCCAATAGAACCTGTTACATTACCTCAAACTGAAGTAAATCCTGTGGAACCTATTCCATTACCTCAAACTGAAACAAATCCTGTGGAATCTATTCCATTACCTCAAACTGATATAAAACCTGTAGAACCTGTTTCAATGCCTCAAACTGACATAAATCCAATAGAACCTGTTCCATTACCCCAAACTGATGTAAATCCAGTAGAACCTGTTACAAGGCCTCAAACTGAAACAAATCCTGTGGAACCTATTCCATTACCTCAAACTGATATAAAACCTGTGGAACCTGTTCCATTACCTCAAACTGATATAAAACCTGTAGAACCTGTTCCATTACCCCAAACTAATATAAATAATGTAGAGCCAACTCAAATAATTCAACCTAAAATATTTAATGAATCTATACAAGATAATCTAACTGATAAACCCAAATCATTAGTTAAACCATTAAGTGATATAGCAAACTCCAACATAGAAAACAAAAACAATGAAGAAAAAATCGAAACACTTACATTATAAAAACACATCAATGTGATGTGTTTTACTTTTTTACTAATACTCTAGATTTTATCTTTGGTAATGCCTCTTCAATACTTAACATTTCCCCAGAGTCATTTGTCAAATTAGTTTCCATATGTAATGGAGAAACCAAACTCATATCCACATCTGGTAAAACTAATCCATTATGTGCAACATCATAATTAAGCGATTGCATCATCGCATATGAAAAAGACAAACTCTTAAACTGAAAATCAGTTATCCTTTTTGGAACCCAAACTAAAGAACAACCATTAGAACAAAGCTGTAATAAAATATTTCCCTTATCACAAGATTCCTCTTGCCAAATACCAGTTTTAAAACCGCGAAAATCACTATAGATTAATCTATAAATATTTTCAACAACTAATCTGTGGCTTTTATTAGCAAAACAAGAAAGCTTATGACTAGGTGTGATAATCTGTACAGCTCCACCACCATTTTTACCATTTTGTGACAAATAAAATTTAGCCATGTCAAACTCATCATTTTGACGTTTTATTTCTTTTAACAATAATTGAGCATTTCGTATATTCTCAATATCTTTCATAACATAACCTCCCTGAACACAAAAGGATAATCTTCATCATCCAAATATATAAATATTTAAATAATCAAAATTTTCTCTTTATAAAACTTCTAATTAAAAATGATTCAAAAATTATATATACTATAATGTATATAAGCATTAAAATTTCATTAACTACCCCTAAGTCAAATGAATTTATAATAGCCGGTACATCAGCTGGAATCGCACTTAGAAAACCAAATGCAGTAGCCTTAATAATATTAACTTTTAAATAAGTTACAATTCTAAGAAAAATATCACACATCACAACAAAATATACAAAAGCATGAAAATCCTTAAAAAACACTACCACTAATATTAATGCAAGTACAAATACAACTAATGATATATTCATTATCTCACCCCTAACATCCTATCATATTCTAAAGTAAAATCATTTAGTTTATTTTTATTATATAAATTAATAGTTAATATCCCACTATCATCTAAATTATTCATTCTATAATAATTAGTTAGATCTATTTCAAATTTATATAATTCACTATCCAAATAATACTTCCGAATGACTATATTATAATTACTAACAGCACTTAAGTCAACATCCGTATCAATTTCATATAAATTTATAAAATTGACAAGTGGAACCAAATATTGTTTAACACCATTATTTTCAGTAAAACTAGAGTTATCAGTCAAATTATTAATCATAAAAGGCGTAACTTTTAAAATACCTAAATCAAAATTTGGTACCATTTGAAATTCCCTATCATTTAATAAATATACATTTTCACCATTATAATAATATTTATTATTTAAAACTGTAAATACCTGTTTGTTATGATAAGCTTTACCAAAAATCGTTATTTTATTATTTTTATAAGTATATTCATAACTATATAGTTTTGAATTTAAATTAACTTCTTCTTTAGTACTACTGCTACCTATACCTCTAACAAAAAATATAATTATACCAAAAAATAATAACCATAAACCAAGTGATATAATTGCATTAACTTGTAAGTTAGATAATAGTTTTTTATAAGCCTCTGATTCTTTTATTTTTTTAAACATATCAATTCAAAATCTTTCCTATTAAATCTTCATGATAACCATTTATAAA
Source organism: uncultured Bacillota bacterium (assembly GCA_900318075.1). GTDB lineage: Bacteria > Bacillota_I > Bacilli_A > RF39 > UBA660 > Coprosoma. Next base: position 4,654 of record ONJI01000064.1, read on the forward strand.
ATCTATAGTTCTCATTTTCTTTTTACCTTCTGGTTGAATTATAGTAAACACAACTTCACCGTTACCAACCTTAACGCCAAAACCATCATGGTATATTTTTGTTATTTCTCCAGGTAATTTATGATCATAAATTTCACCAGTCCTATAACACTCCCAAACTTTTAAAATTTTGCCATCAAGCATACAATAAGCTCCTGGCCACGAATTAAGACCCCTTACCTGATTTATAATCTTTTTCTCAGTTTTTAAAAAATCTATTTTTTCATCTTTTCTCGAAATATTAAATCCATAAGTAACTAAAGACTCATCCTGTTTTTCTCTACTGTTAGTTCCATCCAAAATACTTGGTAAAGTTTCTAATAAAAGATCTTTTCCAATTATTGAAAGCTTATCATGTAAAGTTGATGCCGTATCATCATCAGATATTAAAATCTTTCTTTGACTTATAATATCACCACTATCCATGCCTTCTGCCATGTACATAATTGTAACTCCAGTTTCCTTATAACCGTCGATTATTGCATGATGGATAGGTGCACCCCCACGAAGTCTAGGAAGTAGTGATGCATGAACATTAATGCATCCAAGCCTTGGAATAAGCAATAGTTCCTTAGGAAGTATTTGACCATAAGCACAGGTTATTATTAAATCTGGTTCAAATTCATTGATTTCCTGAAGAGCATCTCTTATTTTTTCAGGCTGTAAACATAAAATATTATTTTTTAAAGCAACTTCTTTAATCGGAGAATGCTTAAGTTCACCGCCTCTTCCAACTGGTCTATCAGGCTGAGTTACAACCGCTCTTATTTTATAATTTTCTAATAATCCTTCGAGTACTGGTCTACTGAATTCCGGTGTACCCATAAAAATTATTACAGGATCTCGTTTTATTTCTATTTCATCTAAATCCATAAACTCACCAATTCCATTTTAGCACATTTACATCTATTTAGCTACATTTTAATTGGATTTAAATCAATTGAAAGACCCACGCTACCCTTTTTATACATATTTTTAATAAATAAAAGTTGTTCCATTATATCTTTTGTATTCTTAAACTTAATAATGATTTGGACATAATATATATTATTAATTTTTGGAACATTTGCGGAAGAAGGTCCTAAGACAATATCTTTTATATGTTTTTTTAAATAAATAGATATCTTGTTAGCTTCCTCAAATACCTTATTATAATCTTTTCCATTTAATTTAATTAAACAAAGATTATAATATGGTGGATATTTTAAAGCTTTTCTTATTTTCATTTCTTCATTATAAAAATTCATATAATTATTTTCTTTAGCAGCTACTATACTATAATGATTCATATTAAAGCCCTGAATAATTACCTCACCAGGTATACTTGCTCTACCAGCTCTGCCAGACACCTGACTTAAAAGTGCATATGTTCTTTCTGCACTTCTAAAATCAGGAATATTAAGTGAAGCATCACCATTTATGACAACTACTAAAGTAACCTTTGGAAAATCTAAACCTTTAGCAATCATCTGCGTTCCAACTAAAATATTATATTTTTCATTTTTAAAATCATTTATAATATCCTTATGTGCATTTTTTCTTCTAGTAGTATCTACATCCATTCTGATTGTTTTAGCCATGTCAAAAGTACTATTTATAAGTTCTTCTAATTTTTCAGTTCCCATACCAAAAGAATTTATATTTTTACTATGACAGTTCGGACACTCTAAAAGTTTTGGAACCCTATAATCACAGTAATGACACTTCATTATATTGCTAGACTTATGATAAGTAAGCGGAATATCACAGTTTGGACACTTATGTGTAAAACCACACTCCTTACATGTAATTACCGTTGAAAAGCCCCTTCTATTAAGTAAAATAATAACCTGTTCACCCTTACTCAATCTATCATTTATCTTAGAAATTACTACTTCAGAAAAAACTCGATTACCCTTCTTAAATTCATCTTTCATATCTACTAGAGTAACACTAGGTAAGTTTTTATTAACTCGTTCTTTCATTTCTATTAAAGAATAAACCCCAAGTTTAGCTCTAGTATAACTTTCTATACTTGGTGTTGCACTTCCTAAAATAACAGGGCATTTATATGTCTTTCCTCTTTTTAAAGCAATATCTATCGCATTATACATCGGCATATTTTCCTGCTTATAAGTAGCTGAGTGCTCTTCATCAACTATTATTATTCCAAGATTTGTAAAAGGCGCAAATATCGCACTTCTCGCACCTATTACAATAGAAACTTCGCCTCTTTCTATCTTTCGCCATTCATCATATTTTTCCCCATCAGATAAACCACTATGTAAAATAGCTACTACTTTACCAAAATTACTTTTGAAAATATTTACTACCTGTGGAGTTAAACTAATCTCTGGGACAAGTAATATTGCTTCTTTTCCTTCTTTTAAAACTTCTTCGATTAGCTTTATATAGACTAAAGTTTTACCACTTCCAGTTACACCATGAATTAAATATGGTTTAAAACTGTTTAGTTTAACACTATCTAAAGCATTCTTCTGCTCTAAAGTAAGATTATAATCATTAGAAACTTTCTCTATATCATCTTCTAATCTATATACCTCTTTTTTTACTTCTTTCAAATTTCCATTATCAAGTAAAGTTTTTAAAATCGATTTAGAGCTTATCTTGCTTTTTAAAACAAGACCTTTTTCTTTGATATAACTATAAATTTCTTTTTGTTTATCGGTTTTGATATTTTCATCATTAATAGCTTCTACATATACACTATACTTTTTATTGATATTGACCTTATTTTTGGCCTTTAAAGCCTTAGGAAGCATCGTTTGATAAGACGAAATTAAAGAAGATAAATACTTACTACTCATATATTTACCAAGCTCTAACATTTCCTTATTAATAACCGGATAATCATCAACTAAAGAAATTATTTCTTTAACTTCATAATCAAAATTACCATCACTATATATACGCATAATAAAACCTTCTACACGCCTGTTTCCGAAAGGAACTAAAGCCCTCATTCCAACTTCAGCTTCTACTCCTTCTGGAATCATATATGTAAAAGTTTTTTCTAGTAAATTTACTTCCACTAAAATATCTGCATACTTACTTCTTTTCATATTTAAATTATAGCACGAATAAAGAAAAAAGAGTGAATAACTCACTCAAATAATCATAAAATAAAAATTACATATTGATATAAATCATTATAAACCCCTGCATCAGGTATCTTATTATTACTAAATATTTTTCTAGCTTTAATATTATCACTAGAAACTTCCGCATAGATTTTTTTAAGTCCTATACTTTTAAGCTCATCTAAAATATATTTAAATAAAATGTTTCCATATCCATTTTCTTGTTTATCATCATTAATGAAAAATGTAATATAATCCATTTCATCGATATAAAAACCTCCAATTTTTTCATCATCAAAATAAAAATCATAAACATATTTATAACTATTAGAATTTATTTTTTTTAAATAATACACTATAAACCTCCTCTTTTCATATCGCCAAAATAATAGTCAACCACGTGAGCCTTATCGTATTCTTCCTTAACCTTCTCACTATATAAAGTAATATGTTTTTGTAAATTAGGGCAATAAAGAGAAGAAAATTTTTTAAAAGACTCTATACTTTCTTGTGAACGAACTATATGATAAAGTTTATCATTATCACCATTTTCAAAAAAATCTGGATATGCAATAGATTGGTCAATATTTTTAATATAATCTAAAAGCTGATCTCTAGTATATTTAACTTCATTACCATTATTAAATCTAACTACTACACCACCATTTTGCCTATAATTTTCATCACAATCTGTAAATATGCCTCTAATCTCATGATTTAAATCAAAAGCACTTATTAAATACATCGCATAACTAACTTCTAAATCAGCTGTTTTAGCTTCTACTGGAATAGTATATCTTTCATTTATAGAAGCGATTTCTTCATCTGTTTTAGCTTCCATAACTTCAGATAAATACATAAGCCTTAAAACGACATACCTATGCATTCCATTTGTCGAAATAACATACTTTCCATCTTCTATTTCCGTAACGCATATTGGTTCAATTCTAAAACTACTTTGAAGTCTATCTATAATTTCATTCCTATCAAGCTTAAGTAATCCAAGACTTCTAGTATGATAACCATCACTGTTTTCCTCAAAAAATTGATCCAAGGCCTCTGGAATATTATGCACATAGCGGTCAAAAATATTACTTCCCAAAATATCTGCAATAGATACATCAATAATACCCTCATCTTTTGTAACACGCCACCCACTAACAAGCGGATTAATATCTTTTTCTCGGTATATTGGTGCCATATCAAAATCAGTAAAGTTTAATCTTTTTAAAAATTCTAAATTACATTTGTTCAAAATAACCACACCATTCGTAAACTAATATGATTTTTTAAGACAATATTCTTCTTTTTCCTTATAATATTCATTATTAAATTCATCAGCAAGCTTATGAGCCTTTAAAAAATATACTTTAGTATTATTATTAAATCCTTTAGTACTTGTAATTGTTAAAATATAAGGATGACTACTCATAATAATCGAAATATCATTATAATAAACACTATACCAGCCATATTTATGAGGAAGATCATAACTTACTCCTTCATTTTTAATAAAATCTAAATTGTCAGATACTTTCATATCATCATATAATTTTTTTGCATTATCTTTACCAGTTAAAAAATATTTATAAACTTCTTTTAAATAACTAGCTCCCAAATTAGTTGATAAATTTCCAAATTTATCAGTATAAGTAATATCCACATCTAAGCCTTTCCAAAATTCTTTTACTTTAGTTGTTCCTCCAATTTGATCAAGTATCATAAAATAAGCAATATTATCACTATACTGAATCGCATACTCTAAAAGCTTTGCAATAGTATATTTTGATCCAATAGGATCTTTTTGTATAACTCCGCTACATCCATGAGAATAATTAGAAGTATATTTAAGTTCTTTATTTAAATCGAGCTTCCCTTCATCAGCTAAATGATAAGCATAAAAAACTGCCGGAAGTTTATTAACAGATGCCGCATAACTAACATTATCTCCACCTTTATCAAAAGTATAATTAGTATTTAAATCAACATACGTAAAATTAGCATTACTGTTAAAATGTTTTTTTAATTCGGCTTCTTTGTTTTTAAGTTCCTCACCAAAATCTTCATCTTTAAATAAATCTGCATCATTTACACATTCTTTATATTTTTTAGTATTTTTAATTACTTCGTCAAACATCTTATGAATTTCTACTTTAAAATTAGATGAATCACTTTTAAATAATATAAAGCTTATAACTCCGATTATTAAAATAATTACAAATAAAATAGCTTTAACACTTTTTTTAACTTTCCTTTTCTTCTTTTTTACCATAAAATCACCAACTACTATATAAATTATAACATATATATCTTATGTTGCGTCAATTAATATTAGGTACTATGTATACTAATAGTGAATCTTTTTTACCACATAAAAAAGAATATTTAAATTAAATATCCTTCTATATAAAGTTCTTTAAATAAATTACTCCATAAATTGGCATTCTTACCTAAAACATCTGTATTTTCCGCATTTTCATCAAGTACAATACCAACTAATTTACTTGCCATTTTTTCAAGCATAAAATCAATATCTTTTATCCACTTATAATTATTAGTTTCAGGATCAATTGTAATTAAAGATCTAAAAGCCCCAACAATTGGATAAATCATTCCTTTTGGAACAACATAATGCATATCTTTTTCATAAAATTTAGATTTAGATACTATATTTTTATCATCATACTTTGAATATTTTCTACTAGTATACCTTTTACCAGCTTTTTGCGAAAGATAGGCAAAATTAGTTTCAATATATTCCCATATTTTAAATATGTCAGGTATTATACCTTTCATACGTAAAAGCATTTCTTCTCTTTCTTCCTTTTTAATTTTAACAAATTTTTTTAAAGTCGCATCCTTACCCGTATAACACTGTATTGGCTGCTGATCACATAAAGTTCCATCTTCATTTTTATAAGGATAAAGAGTTTGACTAAACATCGAAATTAATGCGATAATCTCCCTTACATCAATTGGATCAATATCATCATTACAGTGTTCATTCATTTTATAAGCAATACGATTACTAAACTCTAAACCACTTAAAATATCCTTTAGTACATCAAAACTTTTTTGAAGCTCTTCAATAGATTTTAAATCAACTTGAACTGAAGTATTTCTAGCTGATGCAAGCTCTACAGGAGAATCAATACCAGTAAAAATTTCCATAAAAACATACCTATCATCTTTAACCATATTTTTCTCATTTAATTCAAATATAGCTCTTAAAGTATGACCCCCATCAATATTACCGTGTATTTCAGAATCTTCTAATTCAATTTGTACAGTATTTGTTTTATTATCATATGTAACTTTATTTACAGATAAAACAATACCCCTATTAAGTTCATGAAAGTCTTCATTTTCAATTAAACTTTCTTTAATATTTTTAGCCACATTAGTTGTCATCTTTTGTTCCCTAGGATTAGTAGATAGCCAGTTATTAAGTTCAAATGGTATCGTATTAGCCTTAGCATAACAAACATATTTTGCTTTTCTATTTTCCCCTTCTAATGGACTATCCATTTTTTTAAAACTCTTAGCTTTAAACTCTAAAATTACCATATAAAAACACATCCTTTCTTTACTAATTAACTGCGTGAAAAAGGACATGTTAAAACCTAAATCATTTCCTAATTCCACATCTATAATTAGATACTGGTAACTTAAATAAGCAAAATCGCTTACAAGTTTCATATTAATTATATAACGTATAAATCATTAATGTCAAACATATTATTTTTTAATTTTAATGTGGCTTATATAAAAAACATATATTTGAAAAATATTACATTCTTTTTTAGTATTATCTCTTAATATTAAGAATCTAAAAAGTTCATAACTAAATCTATTAATATGTTCTTTTCTTTAGGATTTGATTGTGCGATTAATAAAGTGACAGCTACAAGTGTATTATTATCAATAACTTGTTTATCATTCTTATATAAAATATTATAAAATTCTAAAAAATAAATAAATAACGTAGCCGCAATTCTTTTATTACCATCTATAAAAACATGATTTTTAATAATCAAATATAAAAAATTAGCAGCTTTTTCTTCTATTGATAGATAAACATCCTTTCCATCAAAAGATTGATAAATATTTCCTATAATTGCCTCTAACCCTTTATTTCTTTCTAGTGCGAATAAATTAC
>ONJI01000063.1 GCA_900318075.1 uncultured Bacillota bacterium
CCAGTAGGTCCAGTTTCACCAGTTGGTCCAGTAGGTCCAGTTTCACCAGTTGGTCCAGTAGGTCCAGTTTCACCAGTAGGTCCAGTAGGTCCAATTTCGCCAGTTGGTCCAGTAGGTCCAATTTCGCCAGTTGGTCCAGTAGGTCCAGCTTCACCAGTATGTCCAGCAGGAATAGTTAAATTCAAAAGGAAATTAGGTGCAGTTCCTGTTATAGATGCAGCAGCCTCGGTACCAGGATCACCTGTTGTTACAGTTCCAATTGCTAAAGTAGGTGTTTCTCCTCCAGCAGGCCCGGTAGGTCCCATAGGCCCAGTAGGTCCAATAATAATAGCTTGTCTTCTGCAGCGCCTTCCTTCTCTTAAGATTTCTTCTATTCTATTTTGAAAGTCATTATTCATATTTTTTCTCCTTTCTATATATTTTATGAACTGTTTTTTTCTATGAATAGTCGACTTTAACTATAATTTTTTGTTTTTTTGTGAAATAAATGCTTGAAATTCATATAATTATGTTATAATATTGTTGGCTTTTTTAAAAAACATGAATATGGATTTTCATGCCTAGTGCCATATTGGTGGTGTGAAATTGGAAGTATTCAGAAGAATTAACAAAAGGAGGATGAAAAATGGCAGTTGTGTCAATGAGTTATTTATTAGAAGCTGGTGTTCATTTTGGACATCAAACTAAAAGATGGAATCCTAAAATGAAGGAATACATCTTTACAGCTAGAGATGATATTTATATTATCGATTTACAAAAAACCGCTAAAAAAATTGAAGAAGCTTATGAAGCTTTAAAGGAAATCGCAGCTAATGGCGGAAAGGTTTTATTTGTTGGAACTAGAAAGCAAGCAACAGATGCTGTTAAAGAAGAAGCTTTAAGAAGCGATTCTTACTACGTAAATGAAAGATGGTTAGGTGGAACACTTACTAACTTTAAAACTATTAGAAGAAGAGTAAAGAGATTAGAACAAATCGAGAAGATGGAAAAAGATGGCGTATTTGATTTACTTCCTAAAAAAGAAGTAATTAGAATTAGAAAAGAATATGCTAAATTAGATAAACTATTATGTGGTATTAGAGAAATGCACAAATTACCACAAGCTATGTTTATTGTAGATCCATCTAAAGAAGAAATTGCTATCAGAGAGGCTAGAAAATTAAATATTCCAGTATTTGGTATCGTAGATACTAACTGTGATCCAGATATGGTTGATTATGTAATTCCTGGTAATGATGATGCAATTAGAGCTGTCAAGTTAATTACTGGTGTTTTAAATAACGCTATTGTTGAAGCTAATGGTGGTAAACTTATCGATTATGTAAGTGATGCACGTAAAGAAGAAAAAGGCGAGGATATTATGCAAAAAGCCTTAGAAACTGTAAAGAAAAAAGAAGATAGAAGACCAAGAAATGACCATAAATCTGATAAAAAGAATTATAATAGATCATCTGAAAAAGTAGAAAATGACAAAAAAGCTGAAGTTAAAAAAGAAGCACCTAAAGCTATTAAAAAAGAAGAAAAAGCTGAAAATAAAAAAGCCGATGTAGATCTATCTACTAAAACAGTAGCTGAACTTCGTGAAATGGCTAAAGAAAAAGGAATAAAAGGAATTTCTACAATGAAAAAAGCTGAGCTTATTGAAGCTTTAAGTTAATAAAATAAGATGACTATACGTCATCTTTTTAAATAAAAGGAGGGAAAAATATGATTAGTGCAAGTTTAATTAAGGATTTAAGAGAAAAAACTGGAGCAGGAATGCTTGATTGTAAAAAAGCTTTAGAAGAAAACGGTGGAGATATTGATAAAGCTATCGACTGGCTAAGAGAAAAAGGAATTTCTAAAGCAGCTAAAAAAGCCGATAGAATTGCAGCTGAAGGTGTAGCCGCAATATTAATTGATGGAAATGATGCAGTTATATTAGAAATGAATGCAGAAACAGATTTCGTCGCAAAAAACGAAAAATTCCAAAATTTAGTTAAATCTGTTTTAAAGGCAATTATCAAAAGTCAAGCTAATACTTTGGAAGAAGCATTAGAACTTCCTTGTGAAGATGGGACCATTAATGATTTGATAGTTTCTAGAACAGCAACTATTGGTGAAAAACTTTCTTTAAGAAGATTTTCTAGAATCACAAAGAAAGATAGTGAAACATTTGGTGAATATATTCACATGGGAGGTAAAATTGCTGTATTAATAGTTACTGAAGGAACTTCAGAAGAAGTTGCTAAAGATGTAGCCATGCATGCAGCAGCTATGAGACCAACTTATGTAAGACCTGAAGACGTTCCAACTACAGAGGTAGAAAAAGAAAAAGCTGTACTTAAGGAACAAGCTATTAATGAAGGAAAACCTCAAGAAATAGCTGAAAAAATGGTTCAAGGTAGAGTCAAAAAATTCTTTAAAGAAATTTGTCTTGAGGAACAACCATTTGTTAAAGATAGTGATATAGATGTTAAAACATTCGTTAAAAATAACGGTGGAGTAATTAATGCAATGTACCGTTATGAAGTAGGCGAAGGAATGCAAAAGAGAGAAGAAAATTTTGCTGAAGAAGTTATGAAACAAATGAAATAAGTATCTTTAAGATGCTTATTTTTTTGAAAGGGGAATTTATATGCAATTACTTACAGTTGATACTAGTAGTAGATTGATGTATGTCACTGAAGACGACAAACTAATAAAAACAATCAAAAACGTGTGGATTGGTAAGAATGGTGTTTCAACATTTGAAAATGCTATGGAATTTGATAAAAAAACGCCATTAGGTTTATATGATTTAGGTATTTCCTTTGGAATTCATAATTTAAATATAAAGTATCCATATATTAAACTCGATGAAAATAGTTATTGGGTGGACGACCCCATGTCTAAACATTATAATTATTTTGTAGAAGTTAACAAAAACATCGATACATTTAACTATCCATATATTATAAGCCTAAAAGATAAAGATTTTAAATCAGCTGAACACCTCATCGATTTTAAAAAGCAATATGAATATGCAGTATTTATCGAATATAATGCACATGATCAAGTTGATGAAAATGGAATAGGAAATAATAAAGGTTCAGCAATATTTTTACATTGCCATGGAGATAAAGGTTATACTGGAGGTTGTATTGCAGTATCCAAAGAAGATATGAAGTGGATAATTAACTACTTGGATAAAAATAAAAATCCTAAAATACTTATAAAATAAACACACTACATCAATAGTGATTATGTTTACACATTTTTTAATTATTATTTTATACTCTAATTGTTTTATGATTAAAAATATATTATAATAAAAATAGATAGCAAGATGATTAATTTGGACTACTCAAAATTAAAACTTCCAAATCACTTAGCTATTATTATCGATGAAAATGGTAGATGGCAGCTTCTCAATAATTACCACGTAGTGATAGCCATAAAGAAATAATATTAAGTAGAAAAGAAACTTATCTAAAAAGATTATAAACGAAGAGTATTTAACATTTGCTTTAGATATGGAGGTCATTCAGAAATTGTTGATGCGACAAAATATGGATACTGAGAATGGTAAATCAGATATTAATAATCTAAAAGAAGAAATTTACAGCAAATATCTATATCAAGATTTGCCACCAGTAGATTTGATGATTAGAACAGGCGAATAACGACTTCGCAATTTTATGCTTTGGTAGTGTTCATATGATGAATTTTACTTTCTTAAAGTTTATTTTCCGAGTTTTGATAAGCATGAATTTAATAAAGCAATAGTAGAATATACTAAAAGAGATTGAAGATTGGAGGATTTATTATGAAAAAAAGAATAATTAGTGCATTAATTGCATTGGCAATTGTCGTTCCATTAATAATTGCCGGTGGAACACCCTTTAATATTGGCGTTTATATTATAAGCATAATTGGACTTAAAGAATTTTTAGATATAAAAGCCACAAAAAAAACATTACCCATTTTTATACAACTTATTGCATATATTTTTATGACACTAATTCTTTTAGTTGACGTAAAAACTACTTCAGTAATGTTTACACTGGATTATAGAATACTTTCAGCTTTGTTTATGACATTTCTAATTCCAACCGTGTTTTATCACGAAAGAAGCAAATATAGTACTAATGATGCATTTTATATGATCGGTGGACTTTTGTTTTTAAGCATCTCGATGTCACTTTTGATTCTGATAAGAAATAGAGGACTAAACTTATTGATTTTCTTGCTATTGATACCAATGATCACTGATATATTTGCCTATATTGCAGGCAGTCTTATCGGTAAAAATAAACTACTTGAAGAAATTTCTCCCAAAAAAACTGTTGAAGGCATGATAGTAGGTACATTAATGGGAGTATTTATAAGTGCAATGTTTTATCATACAGTCATAGATGTAAATTTTTCTAAGGTTACCTTGTTATCAATTTGTACTTTTCTAAGTATATTAGGTCAGCTTGGAGATTTAGTGTTTTCTGCTATCAAAAGGTATTATGGCAAAAAAGATTTTTCAAACCTAATGCCTGGACATGGTGGAATTTTAGACAGACTCGATAGTATTATTTTTGTTATATTAGGCTTTATGTTTTTTATAGGCTTTATGTAAGAAGGAGGATTTATGACTTTAATTTATTTTATACTGATATTAGGCTTTATAGTTCTAATACATGAATTTGGACATTATTTTTTCGCAAAAAGAGCAGGAATATATGTCTATGAGTTTTCAATTGGAATGGGTCCAAGACTTTTAAAATGGACTCGTAAAAATGATGAAACTGAGTATTCTTTGAGATTAATCCCAATCGGTGGATATGTTCAAATGGCAGGTGAAGAGATAGAGGATGATCCAGCTGTACCAAAGGACAAAAAATTTTCAGTTAAAACTTTTGGTCAAAAATTTATGACAGTTATTGCCGGAATAATGAATAATTTTATTTTGGCAATCATTCTTTTATTCATTTTAGCTTTATTTAATGGCGCTCCTCAAAATAAAGCACTAGTAGGTAAAGTTGACCCTGATATGCCTGCTTATGCGGCCGGTCTTAAAGAGGGCGATAGAATTTTAAAACTCAATGATAAGAAAGCTGAAAATTATGATGTTTTTGCTTTAGAACTCCAAGTTAATTCTGGAAAAACTATAACTTTAGAAGTGGAACGTGACGGAGAACATAAACTTGTTACAATCACACCAAAGAAAATTACTGAAGAAGAAGTATATAGATATGGATTTGCGATTAATGATGAAATAAAAACTGGCTTTTTTGCAGCTTTAAAGTATGGTTTTACTAAAACAGCAAGTTTATTTTATCAAATGGTACTCACAATTTTTTATTTAGTTACAGGTAGCCTTGGTTTAAAATCATTTTCTGGACCAGTTGGCATTTACAATATTGTGGGTCAGGCAGCATCTTCAGGTTTTTGGTCTTTAGTCAGTTTAACTGCTTTACTTAGTGTAAACGTTGGATTTATCAATTTACTTCCACTTCCAGCATTTGATGGAGGAAGAATATTATTTATAATTATAGAAAAAATATCTGGTAAAAAGGTCGATCCAAAGCTAGAAAATACAATTCATTCAATAGGATTTTTCTTACTTTTAGCACTAATGATTTTAATAACATATAACGATATTATAAGACTGATAAAATGAAACTTTAAAAGTTTCGTTTATCTGCGTGGGTGGCGGAATGGTAGACGCGCTACTTTGAGGGGGTAGTGGAGAAATCCGTGTGAGTTCAAATCTCATTCCACGCACCATGAGATGTACATCTGAACACTTTAGTTCAGTTTAAAAAAAATATTCTTATTCAGTACAACTGAGACAGGTGGATTATTCCTTTATGGATGAAAAGTTCCTTATATAGGGACTTTATGTACAGAAAAATTTGCATTTTAACTTTTTTTATGTTATTATGTATGTGTCAGAGAAAGTGGCATAAAATAAAAAAAGAGGGACATTCAATCTTGCAAGTGAATGTCACCTCCAAAAAATTAGATGGGACACTCGTCAATGCTGAAGAGTGTCTATTTTATTGCTAGTACCAATAAGGTAGAAAGTAACAAAATGATAGCAATGAGCTTTAGAACTTTTATAATAAAAGTCTTAGTTTTCATCAATATCTACCTCCTTTCTTTTTCAAGATAGGAGGCGACACTCACATTAAATGTTCCTATAAATATTATCTAATAGTTAACTAGTTAAAACAAGCAAACAAGACAAAAAATAATAAAAAATTTTGTGAAATAAGTTATAAAAAAGTTAAAAAGTTGTTACATTTCTATTATTTTTGTGATAGTATTGTACTTGTACTGAGGCAGGAAATACTAACTTAAATAGAGTTCAGTATCTACGCCTTAAAGGCACCATAGGAAAATTTATTCGGTTTACAAGTATCTATAATAAATAGATAATCAATTCTAATTTAGAATTGATTTTTTTGTTACTTTAAAAAATTATCAAAAATAACGCATAAAAAAGAAGCAAGTTTTGCTTCCATAATAAGTTTATTTATCACAAATTATCCCTTACACCAGTCCTACTTGATGAAGAACCAGATCTCTCAATAATATCAGAAATTTCGCTGTCAGTAAAATAAGCATCATATTCTATTTGCATCGAATTCCATATTTGATTAAAATTCCCAATAATCTGATCTGCACCACTTTGATCAATAATTCCTTGTTGTATATAATAATTCATTTTCCTATTCAAAAAGTCAGGTAACAAATTCATAACAAGTTTTACTTCATCACTTTCTATTCTATGATTACCTAAAGAGCGATGGAATAAGTCATCCAAATATTCGCAAAAAGTTCTGTAACTTCCTTCTCCCATAAATCTATCAAATTCTCGCTGTATATGTAATTGATCAAATAGTATGCCATATAAGAAATCATTTGCTCTATATAATTCGCCATTTTTCATTCTTGTAGTTATGTCAAAAATTCCATGTCCAGAATTAACAATATTTTGATAGTTTATAAAACCATTATTAGAAAAAGCTGCTATTGCTAACCTTGTTAATGAAGTAAACATTGAATAACCAGTTTTAGAATTTCCCCACGCAGCGTGTTCTGTTCTTAAAATATCATCAACCGTTTTATCACTATTAGATGAATCAAAAGAATTAATACCCATTGAAGAAATAATATCCATCATCGTTTCGTTAAACATTTTACCATAGTAGTGTCTACCAACGAGTTCGCCAGTTTCCGGGTCAGTTTCCTCTATAAGCCCCATACTATTTTTACATGAAATACCATCTATAATTATACCTTCAGGGTGATTAGAAAAAACCATTGGTAATAAATCTGCAAAAGAGTGACAAAATTCATGAGTTGCTTCATGTTGTATGAAAGAATGCTGATCACTGTTTGAACCGCTATATCCTAACATTTCTATTATTATTTTTTTATCTGATTTATCTTGCCTGCAAATTCCTGGAGTAGTATCATTTAAATGATATGTTATAGTGCCCTGCGGAAAAACATTGACTTGTTTTACTTCTGATTTAAACAGTTCCATAAATGCTTCAATTTTATCAGGATTATTCTTTCCAAAAACTAACCATGCAATATTATTAAAAGATTGTTCCGCCAATTTTTTATCTTCAGCTGACGTATAATAATATCTAGTCATTTTAACACCTCGCTTTAAATACACAAATAGTATAACATTATTTTTATTAAATATGTTTATTTTCTTGCAAATTTACGTCGTATTTTACATGCAATATAATTAATCATTTAAAATAGCCTCTAGAACTTTTATAATCTTTTTTTGTATCACTTTTTAAATTCTATCCATAATAAAAAAGGTGATTATTATGAAAAATATTAGTATATGGAAAGATACTATTAAAGAAAAAAACTATCCTAAATTAAGCAAAGATATAAATACAGATATTCTAATAATTGGCGGTGGCATTACAGGAATTAGTACTCTATATCAACTTAAAGACAGTAATTTTGATGTTGCTTTAGCTGAACAAAATAAAGTCGGAAACGCAGTTACTGGTAATTCAACCGGTAAACTAAGCTATCTACAAAATGATTTAATTGATAAGATAAGAAATAATTTTGATGATGAAACCGCATCTTTATATTTAAAATCACAAATAGAGGGAATTAAAATTGTGACTGACATCATAGACAAAGAAAAAATTGACTGTGATTTAAAGAAAGTTAATTCTTGCCTTTATACCAATAAGAATAATGAAGTAGAAAAAATCAAAAAACTAGAAAAGTTTTTAAAAAGAAATAACATAGAAGTATATAGAGAAAAGAACGATATAGTAAGGAATAAATACATGATTTGTGTAAATGATACTTACATATTTCATCCTATTAAATATATTTATGGACTACTTAAAAATAATAGCTTTCCTATTTATGAAAATACAAGCATTAAAAAAATAGAAAAAAATGAATGTGGTTATACCTGCTATACAGAAAGCAATAAAATAAAAGCTAAAAAAGTTATTGTTGCTTCGCACTATCCATATTTTAATATACCATTCTTGTTCCCCATTAAAGGCAGTTTAGAAAAATCATACTTGAGTGCATCTATTTATGATAATGATCCAATTTCTTTAATAAGTTATAGTAATCCTTTTATTTCAATGCGCACATACAAAAACTACCTAGTTTATTTAAGCAATTCACATTCTTTAAGCAGTGACATTAATGACAAAAAAAATTTTGAAGAGCTTAATAAAAAACTAAATGATTTAAAATTAAAACCAAGCTATATGTGGAGTAATATAGATATTATGACTAATGATGGCCTTCCATATGTTGGAAAGATTAAAGATAACTTATTTATTGGAACGGGCTATAATACCTGGGGACTTGCAAATGGTGCTTTAGCAGGAAAAATACTTTCCGACATTATAATTAATAGAGAAAATGAATATGTTAGTTTATTTGATCCTAAGAGAGTTAATTTAAGCAAATTTTTGGGAGTATTTAATGATATATATGAAAGTGTAAATGGCTATATAAAAGGCTTTAGCGTTAAAAACAAAGAGATTACCTATAGAAAAAAAGATGGAAATAAGATAATGGATTATAATGGACAAGAAATTTATCAAAAATGTCCTCATTTAGGATGCGGCTTAATATTTAATGATATTGAGAAAACTTGGGATTGTCCTTGCCACGGCTCTAGATTTGATACTAATGGAAAATGTATAAGTGGACCAGCTAACAAAAATAATACTTTAAAAAAATAATAATTATATGTTCAAAATTACCATAGTCTAAATTGTTGATAATGCCAAGGAGGTGTTAAGAAATTTAGTTATTTTAAGATACATTTATTTACACTTAAAAGTTTAAATCATTTTCTCCTAATTTCGTTATATTTAAAGAGAAAAAGCCAATGCACATAGACAAAATTTTAATAGTTAAAAATAGCATAAATTAAATTTTTTTGTAAAAAAAAATCATTTTTATAAAAATATGTTGTATTTTGTATAAAAGTATGCTATCATAAAAGTACCTAATAGGATAGGAAAAATGTAAGTATAAGCTAGTTTAGTTTTACAAACTGTAAGGAAGTTATTTCTTTAAGCTGGGTAATCTAGATTAGATATATTTATAAGATTAAGTTTTACCTGTTTTATAATAGCTAAATTTAATGGCGTGTTTTCCTATCATATCAAGCTACTAGGTGTACGTACGTAGTGGGATCTTGATAAAGAATTATCTATAGTAGCTGTCACTACCATTTATAATTCTAGAAGTATTACCACACAAAAATATGTTGTTTGACAGGCAACATATTTTTTGTTGTATTTAATAACTTAAATTTAATCTTTATATATTTTTATCAAGTTTAAAGTATCTTCTATATTTTTTATAAAATCATTATATATTATTTGTGATATTTCACTAAAATTGTTTATTATAATTTCTTCAACAATTTTAGAAGTTTTATTTAAATTATTTATTATTGTGTTTTTAAAATCATCTGTTTTTTTCTTTATTGTAAATTCTATTATTTGATTTTCAAGTAATTCCTTAGTATTTATATTGTTTTCTGAAAAACTACAAATTCCATAAATACAAATAAAAGCCTTACCCATATTAAATAGAAAAGTAGGGGGGACAAAATTAAAACTTAAGCATATATTTATTAAATCTATAAAATAGTGTGTAACATTTTTGTCTTTTACTTCTTCTATGTATTTTTTACAATCTTCCTTAAAAGTTTTCTTCATTTCATTTGTCATATCTCCATATATAACAAGCATATTATATAATTTTTCATAATTTCCAGAATAAATTGTTAAAAAGAAGTCTCTACATAATTTTGATTCCTCACTATTTAGCACAAAAATTAAACCCATATCTAAAAAATATAGATTTCCTTCTTTATCGATAGCTAGATTTGCACTATGTGGATCACCGTGAAAGGCGATTGGTTTATCATTGAACATAGCCCAAAAATTTAATTTAATATAGCTGTTTATAGCATTTTTAATTCTATCTTTATTTTCGCCTGTTAATTTTATTTGATTAATTGTTTGATGCTCTATGTATTCCATGACAATGACATTATCAGTACAGTATTCTTCATATATTTTGGGAACTTTTAATTCCTTAGTTTCTTTTATTTTATGGTTGACACTTTTTGCGTATTTACTATAAATTTTAATATTTTCTTTTTCATTTTTAAAATCTATCTCTTGCTTAATCCATCCTAAATATAAGTCTAATGCTAAATCAGCTCCTTTAATATTTCCAAAATTAAATAGTTTGCCATACCTATGAATTAAGGTTTTAATTCTTTTTATTTCTTTGTCCATTTTAGCGGTTATATCTTTTCTTTTTATTTTTATAGCGACCATTTCACCATTTTTTAATATTCCTTTATGGACTTGTGAAATAGATGCAGATCCAGTTGGTTTTTCTTCGATTTTTTCAAAAATACTATCCAATTTTTTACCATATTCTTTTTTTAGTATTTTTTTGATTTCCTTATAAGGTATGGGATTATAATTATCACATATTTCTGATAATGCTTTTCTATCATCTTCAGTAAATAAGTTACCATAATTTTGAGTTGCTAGTGTTTGAGCTAGTTTTATATAGACTATGCCCATTTTTTCCACAAATTCTTTTATTATTTCACCATTGTTTTTTTTATAAATAATTTTACTATATAACATTTTCATTATTTCTAAACGTAGTTTCATAATATCACCAGATATTAGTATTATCGTCTAAAACTTGATTTTTATAACTATTAAATTTTTATTAATAAAGTTTTTTATAAAACGATTTGTTTCAACCTAAGAAAATAAAAAAGAACTATTTTCAAGTTCTTCAATATAAAAGCCCGAATAGTTCGAACAGAAACTTCACTGGCATAGATACTGTAGATATTTACAACTATAATTTATAATAACGTGTCCACATTTCAATGATATGAATTTCATGTTTTTCATCGTTAACTTTATATACCATTCTATGTTGTCTATTAATTCCTCTAAAATATAAACAATCTAAATCGGCACTAAGTTTTTAATATTTAACTTAACCCTAATTTTGACAATAATACTTTTAATCCAATAGGTATTTTGACATAAGTATCAAAATCCAAAAATATATTGTATTGCAAACGAATGTTTGCTATAATCTTGTTAGGAACATTTAATGTGAGTGTCGTCCTCCAATCTTGTGAAAGAAAGGAGGGATAAAATGAAAAAAAGAACTTTTATTGTAAAAGTCCTTCACCTTATTGCTATCATTTTATTACTTCTTACCTTATTGGTAATAGCAATAAAAATATGACACTCATTAACTGAGTGCCAAACCTAATTAATTAGAGGTGACATTCACGTGAAAGGTTAAATGTTCCTCTTTTTTTATTTTATGCAAGTCCTCTTGCTAAATACATAATAACATAAAAAAGAACTATTATCAAGTTCTTCAATATAAAAGCCCGAATAGTTCGAACAGAAACTTCACTGGTGCTGGAAACAGGACTTGAACCTGCGACCTGCTGATTACGAAACAGCTGCTCTACCAACTGAGCTAATCCAGCATATTTAAATTATACACCATTTTTGAAGGTTTGACTATATTTTTTGTTATATGCCAGGATAGTTGTATTTTGAAAGGGGATTATTATGAAAAAGTATTCATTTTTAGGTTCTTATAATAGAAAATTAGAAGATATAAAAAGACTTACCATAGTTGATTAACTTTTTCTAACAACCTAGCTAACTAAAAAATTGAAATATGGTAAAAAATGCACAAATAAGTTTTTTGCTTTTCCCTATAAATGGTGTATAATTTTATTAGGTGATCATATGGCAGTAATTAAAGTTATGGATGAACTTTTAGCTAATAAAATAGCTGCAGGTGAAGTTGTTGAAAGGTGTGCATCTGTAGTTAAAGAACTCGTTGAAAATAGCATAGATGCAGGAGCCAAAGAAATTAAAGTCTTGCTTCAAGATGCAGGAACTAGAGAAATAAAAGTAATCGATGATGGTAACGGTATGGATGAAGATGACGCCATACTTGCTTTTTCTAGACATGCAACAAGTAAAATAACAGATGAAGATGATTTATATAGACTTTGTACTCTAGGATTTAGAGGTGAAGCTTTGGCGTCTATTGCCGCAGTAAGTAAAGTAGATTTAAAAACCTGCGCTGGTGATATCGGAACGCACGTTATAATAAATGGCGGTAAAATTATTAAAGTATCAAAAGGAGATGCTAGGCGAGGAACAATAATATCGGTTAGTGAACTATTCTATAATACTCCAGCTAGACTTAAACATATGAAAAGTTTATATACGGAACTTTCCAGTATAACTGATTATATGAACAAACTTTCTTTGTCACATCCTAAAATTAGATTTGTGCTTCAAAATAACGATAATGTTATCTTAAGAACAGATGGTTCCGGAAATACCCTAAAAGTTATTCAAAGCATTTATGGCAATGATGTTACTAGAAAAATGGTTCCAGTTAGTGCGGAGAATGATGATTATGAGATAACTGGATATATTTCACTTCCAGAAGTTCATAGATCAAGCAGAAATAATATGGTAACTATTGTCAACGGCAGAGTTGTTCGAAATATCGAAATAAACAAAACTATAAATGATGCCTATCATTCTTATAAGCCTGATAATAGATATCCAATAACAATTTTAAATATTACCGTTGATCCTAGTGTTATAGATGTGAATATTCATCCAACTAAGATGGATATTAAGTTTAGTAAAATGGATACTCTATTAGATCTTATCAGTAATATGGTAATTTCTAAAATAAGTAATAGAGAACTTATTCCAAAAGCTGAAATAAAAACTGAAATAAAAGATGAAATAAAGAAAAAGCCTAAATATGTAGAACAGTATATTAAATTAGATTCAAAAGGTTCTAGTATAGAACAGATAGAACTTCCAGAAGAAGAGATAATTATAAATTCAGATTTAGATATTGATTTAGTTAGTGATGATGAACCATATAAAGCAGAAGAAAAACTTATGCCAGAGATGTACCCAGTTGGCCTCGTTCATGGAACTTATATCATTTTAGAAAATGAAAAAGGTATGTATTTAATGGATCTTCATGCAGCTAAAGAAAGATGCAACTACGAAAGATTTAAAGAAGCTATGGGAAAGCCCAATATAGCAAGTACAGCGTTGCTTTTTCCAGTAACTATCGAATTATCTAACGATGACTACATTATTTTGAAACAACACTTAAATTTGCTTACAGATTTAAAATTTAAAATAGAGGAGTTTGGAGTCAATTCAATAATTGTCAAAGAACACCCAACATGGCTTCCAACTAACAATTTAGAAGACTCGGTTAGAACAATCATAGATGTCATAATAAGAGAAAAGGAATTTAGTATAGAAAAATTTAATGAAAAGGTGGCAACTATGATGAGCTGTAAACATGCGGTTAGAGCTAACACGCATTTAACTATTGAAGATATGCGTGATTTGGTAGAAGATTTACGAAATTGTAAAAATCCGTTTAACTGTCCTCATGGAAGACCAACGACTATATTTTATTCCAATTACGATTTAGAAAAATTATTCAAAAGAAGCGGTTTTGATACCAAAAAGTAGGTGATTAATATGACCCAAGAAGAAAGAGATTGGATAGACGTTATTTTAGGCTTATATAGCGATTTACCTTTAAGTAACGGGGTAATTCGCCATACTGATAGTAATGATAAAAAAAGAAAAAGAATAATGGATTATTTAAATCAGCTTAGAGACTATAGTGAAAGGTGTTTTAAAAATCGTTATTCTAGGTTTGAACATATTTATAAAACTATATTTTATTATAACAATTATATTATTAAAGCAGCTGATATTCCAGAAAGTTATTATGATGCGCAGATTAAAATATCTAGAGAAAATGGTATGGGCGATTTAATATTAACCGATGCAGAAAAACAGCAAATAGCCCGTAGAGTAATTAGCGACCAAAAAGCTTCTTTAGATGAATGGATAAATTACTTTGTCCATGGTAATGGTAGATTTTTCCCAATCTATGAGCAGTATTGGGCATTTCAAGGACTTCAAAAGCTTGGTAAATATGATAGTACTACCGGAAAGTTTTCTAAAAGAAATAAAAATACAGTTTATCCTTTTCCTTATTTAAATGAGGCAGCCTTAGAAATGACTATTACTTTGATGGAAAACTTTGTAAGAAATCATATAATTATTCCTGGATTAGAAAATGCCTTTAATTCTTATAATTTTAAAGCTTTATATGAATATTCTTTAAAAGAAGTTTTAAAAAAGCAAACTTTTAAAAGTAATAATGGTCAGTGGCATAAATATGATCAAGGTAGCGATTATCACGTTTTACTATCTGATTTACGCGGTAAACATACAGGATGGTGTACAGAAAGAAGTTCATGGGCTGAAAAATATTTATCCGAAAGTGATTTCTACGTGTTTTATACTGAGGATATTTATGGTAACTTTACTAATCCTAGAATTACAATTAGAGCAGCCGGTAAAGATATTAAAGAGATTAGAGGAATTGCTTCACATCAAAATATCGAGTCTGAAATGGTACCTATTTTAAATGAAAAATTAAAAGAATTTGATTTCAGTGACGATTTTTTTGATAAACAAAAAGACATGCAGATGCTTACTTTAATAGAAGCAAAAAATCGTGATGGCGTAGAACTTTCAAAAGACGAGCTTATTTTTCTTTATGAAATCAATCATTTGATTGAAGGCTTTGGCGGCGATAAGGATCCGAGAATTTTAAAAATCATAAAAAAAAGAAATATTAAACATGATTTGCAGGTAATATTTGATATTGATGAGAAAAATATAGCTATGGATATTTCACAAATAAATAGTGATACCAAGGTTTTCTTTGGTGATATCGTATATGAAATAGAAGACGATAAAATTTTATTAAAAAGTGACGAATATGATGATTTTGGATTAGTTGTTCATGATATAAATGTACCTGATTTTGTCTTGGGAAATTTATCTTTACCTTATTTGGATAGTGTTAAACTTCCAAAGATAGTTACAGGAAATTTTGATATATTTTGCCCTAAATTTCTTAACGAGCTTGTTTTGCCACAAGTTAATACGCATTTATCAGTTTATGGACTAGCAAATGCTAAAAAAATATTCATACCTAACAAAACTTGTTATGATATAAACTTTTATGGTTTAAACAGCTGTGATGAAATTATTTTCCCAGAAAAAATCAAAGGAAGTCTTAATATGCCAAATATGACTTTTGCTTCAAACAGTACACTCCCTAGAGTAGTTAAACAAGATGTTAATTTAAAAACATTAATGAGTGTGAAAAATTTTAAAATGCCTTTAGTTATTGGCGGAAATTTATATATTGATAATTTGTTTTCATTTGACGGCCAAATGCCAGATAAGGTTTACGGTAAAATATTTTCAATTAATATTCCATTTAATCAAGATAAGAAGGTGAGATAGATGACATATTTAGATTATAGTGCTACAACATTTACAGATAAAGAAGTAATGGATAGTTTCATAAAAGCAAGCGAGTATTTTGGTAATCCCAATTCTCTTCATAAACTTGGGGTTAAGGCCAAGGAATTAATAGATGCTTCTAGCAGGCAAATAGCTGATATTTTAAATATAAAACCAAGTGAAATAATATATACATCAGGCGCAAGTGAAGCTAATAATATGGTAATTAAAGCTATGGAAAACTATAAAAATAGAGGTAAGCACATTGTTACAACCGAACTTGAACATTCTTCTATTTATGGACCTCTTAAGTATCTTGAAAATAAAGGATTTACTATTGATTATGTTCCTTTAAAAAATGGCATTGTCGACATTAAAGCTTTAGAAGATATGCTTGAAGATACCTCCTTAGTCACAATTAGTATGGTAAATAGTGAAACAGGGATTAGGCAGCCTATAGAAGAAATAGGTAAAATGCTTAAAAAATATCCTAAGGTATTTTTTCATACCGATATAACGCAAGCCATAGGTAAAATTAAGTTTGATTTAAGTGATGTTGATTTTGCCAGTTTTTCCGCTCATAAGTTTTTTGGAATTAAGGGAATTGGGGGACTTTATAAAAAAGAAAACATAGAAATTTCTCCTCTAATTCATGGTGGAAAAAGTACAACGATTTATCGTAGTGGAACGCCATCTACCCCTCTAATTGTAAGTATGGCTAAAGCATTAAGACTTTCTTATGAAAATATGGATAGTGATTTAAATAAAGTTAAAGAATTAAATTTATGTTTAAAAGAAGAGCTTTCTAAATATGATAAGATAAAGATTAATAGTAACGAAAATTCTATTTATCATATATTAAATTTTAGTGTTCTTGGAGTTAAACCGGAAACATTTATGCATAGCTTAGAAGAAAATGATGTATATATTTCAACACAAAGCGCATGTGCGACAGGCAATTATTCTAAAGCAGTACTTGCTTTAACTTCCGATATGGAAAGAGCTTCTAGTAGTCTTAGAGTTAGTATTTCAAGAAAAACAACTAAAGAAGATATAGAAAATTTTTTAAAAGCATTCAAAGAAAGTTATAGTAAGTTAATTTAAATACATATTATTGACATTAAATTAAATAGTTGGTAATATTTAAATTGCATATTAGATAGGAAGAACATATAGTTTAGGTGATATAAATGTTTGAAAATTTAGGAGACAGACTACAAAATGCTTTGAATAAAATAAAGGGCTATGGCAGAATTACCGAAGATAACATCGGTGAAGTTACTAGAGAGATAAGACTTGCTTTACTAGAAGCAGATGTTAACTATAAAGTAGTTAAAGAATTCATCAGTAATGTTAAGGAAAAAGCTTTAGGCGAAGAAGTAAAAAATAGTTTAAAACCTGGTGAAGTTTTTGTTAAAATTGTCAAAGATGAACTGGTAGAACTTCTTGGAAAAGAAGCCGAACCACTAGTAGTAGTTAAACCAATGACTGTTTTAATGATGGTGGGCCTTCAAGGTAGTGGTAAAACAACAACTACTGGAAAACTCGCCCTTCTTTTAAGAAAAAAATATGGATTAAAACCTTTGATGGTTGCTTGCGATGTTTATAGACCAGCAGCAATTGATCAGCTAAAACAATTAGGTAAAGAGCTTAATATTGAAGTTTATAGTGAAGGTAAGAAAAGTCCTGTAGAAATAGCTAAAAACGCAGTAGAATACGCTAAAGAAAACGGCTATAATTATGTTCTTATAGATACAGCTGGTAGACTTCATATTGATGAAGAGCTTATGGGGGAACTTCAAGATATTAATAAAGAAGTTGATCCTAATGAAATATTACTTGTATTAGATAGTATGATGGGTCAAGATGCCGTTAATGTGATAACCGGTTTTGATGAAGTTTTACCGATTACAGGTGCCGTTTTAACGAAACTTGATGGTGATACAAAAGGTGGAGCTGCTTTATCAATTAGACATTTAACAAACATACCAATTAAGTTTATCGGTGTCAGTGAAAAAATGGATGGACTTGAGCCTTTTTATCCAGAGAGAATGGCTAGCCGTATACTAGATATGGGCGATTTGATGGGAATGATCGAAAAAGCTGAAAGCATAATCGATGAAGATGAAGCCATGAAAACGGCTCAAAGACTTCAAAAGGGTAAATTTGATCTAGAAGATTTTCTAAGTCAGCTTAATCAAATTAAAAAACTAGGACCTTTAGAAAATTTAATAAAACTAATTCCTGGAGCTAAAAAAATGGGACTTAATAATGTAAATATTGATCCTAAGCAGATGGCTCATATAGAAGCCATTATATTATCAATGACCCCTGCCGAAAGACGTAATCCTGATTTACTTAAATCAAGTAGGAAAAGAAGAATTGCAGCTGGAAGTGGAAGAACAGTAGAAGAAGTCAATAAATTATTAAAACAGTTTGAACAGATGAAAGTTATGATAAAACAAATGAAAAACGGTAATTTTAAGATGCCATTTTGAAAGCACTAACAGTAAAAGAACCTTGGGCTAGTTTAATAGTTCAAGGTTTTAAAAAATATGAATTTAGATCTTGGAAGACGAATTACCGTGGTAAAGTTTTAATTCATGCAGGACTTTCGAAAGAAAATATAGATGACTTAGTATATGGGAGTAATCATATTGGATTATATGCATTTAAACTCGAAAATGCAAAAAATAATGACTTTAAAAGCCATTATTCATGAATTTAGCACAACAACCAGGATCATTATTTATTACTTGATTTTCTTCAGAACAGGTATATTGTGGAGTATAAGTATGATTATAAATATGTTTATTTACAACATGCGTATGAATTGGACAGATGTGATTAACCTCATGGCAGAACTCTCTTTCTACACATTTGTTAATAGCTGGTTCAACAATTGGGTCATTACAACAGTTGTTTACTTGGCAGCACATACCGAAATTTCTTTTAAACATTTCATTTCCCCCTTATCTAGTTTATGATATGTTCAAATGTTTTTTTTGAATAAGTAAAAAGTTTAGTTAAATAAAAAAATCTACACTTGTAGATTTATTTTGTCAATATTTCATAAACTTCTTCAATTGAAAGTAGTTTTGGCTTATTTTTATATTGAGGTCTTAAGTGAAGATGATAGTGCTTTACCTCTTGAATTTCGCCATTGTTTTGAACTAAAGTAAGACCATCTGCACTTAACTTTTCTTCTAACATTCTTCCTATTTTTCGGGCGGTTTTCATTATATGAATTAGTGTATCATTATCAATGTCATATAAATTTAAGTAATGCTTTTTAGGAATGATTAGAGTGTGCCCATTCATATCGGGATTTGCATCTAAAAATACTTTTACAATATCATCTTCATATAATGTATATGAAGGAACTTCACCATTTACAATTTTACAAAATATATCCATTTTTTTCATCTCCTATATTTAGTATATCATTTATCAAAAAAAGAGTAAACTTTTATAAGCTTACTCTAAAACATGTGAATATCTGCGAATATTCTATTATATTATTGGCTTATATTATACATTTTTATTCAAAAAAAAAAGAAAAAGTGTTAAAATATTAGAGGTGATTGAAATGAACTTTTTAAAAATAGAAGATTTGACAGTTGAGGTAGATGGTAAAGTCATACTAAAAGATTTTAATTTAGAAATTAAATCTGGTGAAATACACGCAATAATGGGACCTAATGGAACAGGTAAATCTACTTTAACTAAAGTTATTATGGGGGACACTAATTATAAAATAAAAAAAGGAAAGATTTATTATAATGGCGAAGTTATAAATAAAAAGAAGGTAGATGAAAGAGCAAGATTGGGCATTTTTTTAGGTATGCAGATGCCGATGGCTATTGAGGGAGTTACTAATGCGGACTTCCTAAGAAGTGCGATTAGAGCAAAAGAAGGGGACAACTTTAAATTACTTCCTTTTGTAAAAAGAGTTGATGAATTAACTAAAAAATTGCACATGAGCCAAGATATGTTAAATAGAGGAGTTAACGATGGATTTTCCGGAGGTGAAAGGAAGAAAAATGAAATTTTACAAATGTATCTTTTAAAACCGACTATTGTTCTTCTCGATGAAATCGACTCAGGACTCGACGTAGATAGTTTAAGAATTGTTGGCGAAAGTGTAATGGATTACTATAATGAAGAAAAACCAGCTATTTTACTTGTGACTCATTATCAGAGACTTCTTGACTATATAAAACCAGATTTTATCCATGTTATGAGTGATGGAAAAATAGTTAGAAGTGGTGATA
>ONJI01000062.1 GCA_900318075.1 uncultured Bacillota bacterium
GGTATTCCTCAAAGCATTGATGGTGCAGTATCAAGCTTAAAGATGAATATATATGAAAAAATGATAGAAAGTTTAAAAAATTAGAGGTGAAAGTATGGAAAACAAATTAGAATTAAAAACAATTGATACTTTAGATTTAAATGAAATTAAAAGTATGGTTGAAGAGGGCAAAGAAATTACTGAGTCTAAAGTGGAAAAAACTTTGGATTATAATAAACTTACTAAGGAAGAACAAACAGCAATTGATGAATTTATAGAAAAGATTGATGTAAATAGTACTAATGAAATAATTACTTTTGGGGCTCCTGCACAGACCAAAATTACGCAATTTTCTGATGAAGTGCTTAATAATGTTAAGACTAAAAATTTAGGTGAAGTTGGAGGCTTACTTGCAGATTTAACTTCAGAAATCAAATCATTTGATTCTGGTATTAGTGCTAATATGAAGCCTGGATTGTTTAATTCTTTGGAAAAACAAATTAGAAAGATTATTGCTAAATTTAGTAAAGTAGAAACTAATATTAATAGTATTGAAAGAAAACTTGATTCTCATAAAGTTCAAATGATGAAGGATATTGAAATTTTTGATCAAATGTATGATAAAAATTTAGAGTATTTTAAAGAACTTTCTCTTTATATAATTGCTGGTATGAAAAAGGTTGAAGAACTTAGAGTAAAAGTCTTGCCTGAACTTGAAAAGGTTGCTAAAGAGTCTGGAGAACAAACTGATGTTCAAAAAGTAAATGATATGAATAATTTAATTAATAGGTTTGAAAAGAAGCTTTATGATTTAAAAACGACTAGATTAATTTCTATTCAAATGGCTCCACAAATTAGATTAATTCAAAACAATGATGCTGAGCTTGTTGATAAGATTCAATCATCACTTACTAATACAATTCCTCTTTGGAAAAATCAAATGGTTATTGCTTTAGGGATTGCGAATGCTAAGCAGGCGCTAGAAGCTCAAAGAAAAGTATCTGACTTAACTAATGAAATGCTTAAGAAAAATAGCGAGACTTTAAAGCAAGGTTCTATTGATATTGCTAAAGAAAGTGAAAGAGCAATTGTTGATTTAGAAACGGTTAAGAAAACTAATGCTGATTTAATTACTACTTTAGATGAGATTGTTAGAATACATGCTGAGGGTAGAAAACAAAGAGCAGAAGCTGAAGATGAACTTAACAAAATTGAAAATGAATTAAAGGAAAAATTAATGAATTTAAAGGTAGAGGCTTAGAAAAAGGTGTAGGTAATATTCTTCAAAAACCTACATTTTTTTTGCTTTGTAAATAGAATGTAAATTTCATTATATTTATATATTTTTTATAATTTCTATTATATTTTTTTATAAAAACTTTTTTTTTATTAAAAAATCTGCTATTATTATTATGGTAGTAGCCTATTACAGTAGAGCTCTACGGTATTGTTTTTGCCTTAATACTTTGGGAACAAGTGTTGAGGTTTCTGTTTGTTCCCGTTATTATAGTATTATGGCGAGGAGGTGAAACAATGGAAAAGAATAATGGTAAAGTTATTGCTCTTGTTGCCTTAATTGTAGCTGTAATTGCTTTAGCTGTAGGTTTCGCTGCATTTTCTGATGCACTTACAATCGACGGTTCTGCAACTGTTTCTGGAGCTAATGCATTTGATGATGCTACAAATGGGCTTGCTTATTTGTCAACATCACCAGAATGTCATATAACTGGTACTACTACTGATACTAGTACAGCACCTTATACAGCTGGAACTGCTACTGATGATGCTTGGACTGATATTAGTGTACCTTTAACTACTGAAAATCCATCAGTAACATGTACAGCAGTTGTACAAAATAAGACTGATTATATAGCTTATTTAAAAAGTATTGCAACTACTAGTGGTATAACTTGTTCTTCTAGTGGAGCTAATAGTACAACTAATGAAACTAATATTTGTAATGCTGTAACTGTTGATGTTCAAGTAGGTAGCGTTGCAACTGACAAGATAACTTTTGGTACTAGTGCAGCTTCTAACACAAGTACTACTGGAAGTATTGCAGCTAAAAGTGGTACTACTCCAGGAGAAGCAACTGTTACTGTAACAATTGCTTATGATGGAACAGCTGTTGCTGACGAAGATGTTGTTGTAACACTACCAAGAATTACTCACAGTTATTCATCAGCTCAATAGTATAAATTTAGATTAAATATATTAATAAGGTAATAATTATTACTGCATTAATATATTTACATAAGATTATTTGGAGGCAGATATGAAAAAAAGTTATAAAAAGTTTATAATGTTTGATATTATCTTGGCTATCTTTCTGGTTCTAAATAGTTTTATATTAAATATATTAGGCAATTATTATTATGTTGATGCTTTTCTAGTATTATTACTAGTGGTGTTTAAGTTTGTTTTTGGTTTTGAAAAAAACAGGTCTAGATATCTAAAGGATATTATCTTAAATTTTTTAATTATATATTTGATATCTTTTACTGTATATTATTTTTTGGGTATTTTTATAGGCTTTGTCAGAACGGAAAACTTTTTAACATTTTATGGTATTAGAACATTTATTATTCCGTATGTTTTGATGATTGTTTTTAGAGAATATTTGAGATATCAAATGCTTTCAAAGACTGATAATTCAAAGTTTTTAACAGTTATTACTTGTATAATGTTTATAATGCTTGAGTTATCACCACGTATAGCAGGTAGCATGTTAGACAGTAAATATAATATTTTTATGTTTATGGCTATGACGGCACTCCCAATTATCAGTAATAATATTGTGTGCAGCTATGTTGCCAAAAAGAATGGATATAAGCCAAATATTTTCTGGTTATTAATAGCTGGACTTTATTCAGTATTTTTACCATTTGTTCCGAATGATGGTTTATATATTCAATCTTTAATTCAGTTTTTGTTTCCGTATGTTCTTATGTATAATGTATATTCTTTTTATAAAAAAAGGGAAAAAGATATTCCAGTTAGTTATGCTAAAAAAAGGACATATATTACGGTTCCATTGCTAGCAATTTTTGTTTTTGTGTTGGCATATTTTGTTTCTGGTTTTTTTAGATATCGTGCAGTTGCTGTTGCGACAGGAAGTATGACCCCTAATATAAATGTTGGCGATGTTGTAATTGTCGATCAATATAGTAATATTAAGGATTTAAAAGTTGGGCAGGTTATCGCCTATAAATATGGAAAAATTATAGTTGTTCATAGGCTTGTTAAAATAATAAAAAATGAAAAAGGCAATTGTTATTATACTCAGGGTGATGCCAATGACGCTATTGATGGGTACGTTATTTATGAAGATATGATTATGGGAACTGTGGGTTATAAAATACCATATATTGGATTACCGACAGTATGGTTTAATAAATTA
This sequence comes from uncultured Bacillota bacterium, assembly GCA_900318075.1. Lineage (GTDB taxonomy): Bacteria > Bacillota_I > Bacilli_A > RF39 > UBA660 > Coprosoma. Next base: position 3,380 of record ONJI01000062.1, read on the forward strand.
TAAAAAGGAGGAGCTATATGACTGCGAAGAGACAAGATGAAAAATCTTTTAATTCGAAAATAGATGATTCTGGTGATGTTGCTGTTTCTAATAAAAAGCACCGAGTTTATTTTTCTTTTACTTTTCGAATAGTTTTTTGTCTAGTTTTGTTTTTAGTATTTCTTTCTTTAGGTATTTATTTTTTAATTAAATCAATTTATTTAAAGGACAAAAAAATTGTATCTTATCACGAAAAAAGCCAGGTAAATTATAACGTGTGTTTATTAGAAAATCAGTTTTATGAGGAAAAATGTTTAAAAAAAGACATGAAGTATGTTGCTAGTTTAATAGATAAGATAAATTTAAATTTTAATTATAATTTTGATATAGATGAAAATGAGAATATTGATTTTACTTATGATATTATTGGTAAATTAGTTATTTCTGATAAATTGGGTGAAAAATCATTTTATGAAAAAACTTACAATCTATTATCGGATAAAGTATCTAAAATGAAGGATAGTAAGACAAATGTTATTAATGAAAGCTTAAGTATTGATTATGCTTATTATAATAGTCTTGCAAATGGTTTTAGAGCGGCTTATGGGGTCGATACGGAAAGTAAGCTAATTGTATATATGACGGTAAAAAAAGCTAATTCACCTGAGAATAATTTAATTTTAAATAATGAGAGTGTGATGTATGTATCTATTCCTTTATCTGAAAAGGCAATTGATATTGTGCTTAATTATAAGGATATTAATACAACAAGCAGTTTAATGAGTGAGGCAAATATAATTGTAGCTAATCCATTATGTATATGTTTGTCTATTGTATCGATTATTTTGGCCATTGTTATGATGATAAAAACAATGAGAAAGTTTCCTTCATTTTATAAAAAGAATAAATATGATAAGCATGTAGGCAAAATACTAAAAGAATATGATAGATTAATTGCTGAGGCGTCTACAATGGTATCTTTTGATGACAAAGAGGTAATTAAAATTAAAAAATTTACAGAACTTCTAGATATTCATGATAATTTAGGACTACCTATAATGCATTATACTGTTACAAAGCATGTTAAATCATATTTTTATATCGTTCATGAAAATGTAATATATTTACATACTGTAAAAGCTGTGGATTTGGAAATGTAAAATTAATTTATAATACATTTCTCTTTTATTATTTAGGCTTTTTAAAGAAAGGATTATGGTTATGAATAGAAAAAATAAGATAAATAGTGATAATATTATTTTAAAAATTTTTCCTTTTTTAATTATTTTATCCACACTTTTTATTACTATAGGTTTTTCTTCTTTTCAAGATCAGTTTTCTATAAGTGATGCTGTGGCAATTGTAAGAGTTCAGGCTGATATTAGAGTTACTGGTGTTAGTGTTTTTAAATCTGTCAATGGTGCTATATCTAATTATGAAGATTATGGTGTAAAAAAAGTAGATACCTCAGTAGTTTTACCTAATAGTAATTCTCAAATTACATTTAAAGTTGAGGTTACAAATTTTGGAAATGTTGAGATGATTTTAAAGGATATTACTGGGCTACCTAGCAATTTGAAATATAGTTTAAGCCCTGATAATTATACTTTAAGAGAATTAATTTGTGATGATGATGATAGTACAAAATGTTCTTTAGGTGCTAAAAAAACGATTAATATTACTATAAGTTATAAGTCACCATCTGATTATAATAGTACAAATGTGACATATCCTTTTTCTTTAAATTTTTTATTTGAATCTGCTGATAAAGTTGCTGTTGCTAATGAAATATATTATGATAGTTTGCAGGAAGCTATAGATGCTTGTCCAAATAATGTTCAGACTACTGTGAAATTACTTAAGGACACAAGCGAGGTAATTACAATTAGTAAAAGTAAAAATATAGTATTTGATTTTCAAGATTATACAGTAAGTAATAGTGGTAATAATCCTGTATTTAATAATAATGGTACTGTTTTAATTTCAAATGGAACAATAAGTACTAATGCTTCTACTAACGGCGCATTTAATAATCAGTCAACAGGGATTGTAACAATAACGGGAGGACGTATAATTGCAACAGGAGGGCGACAAGCATTTTATAATAACAAAGGAATTCTCAATATATCAGGTAGTGCTTATTTGAGTTCTAAAACCTCCGAAAGAGCTGCAGTTACTAATCTTGCTGGTAGTACTTTAAGTGTTACTGGTGGAACAATAGTGTCATCTGGGTCTAGTGCGGTGTCAAATGCTGGTTCTATGACAATAGGAATTAAAGATGGCAATGTTCCAACTGATTCAGTTATACTTCAAGGTGCAACTTATGGTATAGAATCTACGGCTAGTTATAATTTTTATGATGGTATTTTAAAAGGAAAGACTGATGCATATAATAATAAGAATCATATGGTGGATATTGAAGATAACTATGATGTTGCTAGATCAGAAGAAGTAATTGATGGTACTATTTATAAAACTGCATTTTTAGCTATAACTAAAACTGTTACTTTTGATCCAAATGGTGGAACTGTTAGCGAGAGTTCAAGGAATATTGCAGTTGGCAATAAAGTTGGAACTTTACCTGTTCCTCAAAGATCTAAATTTGAATTTGTAGGGTGGTTTACTGCTGCAGACGGTGGAATTGAAATTAATTCAAATCAAATTATAAATGATGATGTGAAATATTTTGCTCATTGGAACCAGGTTAACTTTGCAAAAATTGGAGATATTGAATATGGAACCGTTCAAGATGCTATTAATAGTGTTCCTAATGGAGTAGAAACTACAATTCAATTACTTAGAAATAATTCTGAGAATGTAGTAGTTAACGCTGGCAAAAATATTAAATTAGATTTACAATCTTATACTTTAAGTAGTACTAGTAAAGCGGCTGTAATTGAAAATAAAGGGACTGTCGAAGTTATTAACGGTAAAATATCTTCAAATGCTGATACTGCTGCTATTAATAACAATGGTGATTCTCATCTTATTCTTAATGGTTGTCAAGTATTATCTACGGGAACTAGGCAGGCGGTTTACAATTTATCTGGAGGTGTTGTTGAAATTTTGCCTAATACTTATTTAAGTGCAACTGCAACCGGTTCTTATCCGGCGACATCATCTTTAGAAAGAGCTACTTTGCAAAATTTATCTGGAGGTATTGTTAGAATAATAGGAGGAACTATAGTAGGTGTTAAACAGCAAGCTATATCTAATGATGGCGATTTAATCATTGGTATTAATGATGGTAATGTTGGGTCTTCATCACCTATTATTAGAGGTGCAACTTATGGTATTAAAAGTTTAGGAACAATTAACTTTTATGATGGAACTATTCAAGGCATTAATGGCGCAATATCTGGGTCATTTACAAATTTGGATGCTAATTCACAGATAACTGATGGAACTGCTATAGTTGATGGTAAAACTTATTTAACTAATTATTTATCTTAAGAAGTCAAAGCTTGACTTCTTTTTAATAGATTTTTTGTGGAAAATAGGTTGTTTATTTGTTAGAATATTGTCTTTTTTTGTGAAATTAGCACTTTTCTATTGACAGTGCTAAAAAAAGGTGTTACAATGAAATAGCATTCATGGAATAGAAGTGCTAATTTAAGCGTATAGTAGTAAAGAGGTGATTGAATGTTAACGGGTAGACAAGAAAAATTACTTAAGCTAATTGTCGAAAACTATATTAAAACAGTAAAACCGGTTAGTTCAAAGGCCCTTTCTTCAAAACTTAAATGTTCTAGTGCAACAATAAGAAATGAAATGGCTGCACTTGAAAATTTTGGCTTTATTGAAAAGACTCACACATCTTCTGGAAGAGTACCTAGTGATCAAGGATACAGATATTATGTTGATAATATTATGGTACCTAGGGAACTTAATGGTGAAGATATGCTTAAACTTAGACAAATATTTTCGAATAATGCTTTAGTTTTGAGTGATGCTATTACTAAAAGTATGGAAATAGTTTCTGAACTTACTAATTATACAGCTATAGTTTTGGGTAGTTCATCTTCTGATAATAAAATTGCTAAAATAGAAGTTGTACCTATAGCTGATAATAAAATGATTGCAATAGTAATTACTGATAAGGGACATGTTGAAAATAGAAATATTTCAATATCTAATAATGTGAGTAAGTCAGAGATTAAACAAACTATTGATATAATTAGTAAACTTATCGTTGGAGTTCCACTTAGTGAAGTGTCTAGTGTTTTGGAGTTTGAAGTTAAACCAGTAATTGATAGGTATGTAAAGGAACATGAAGCTTTATACAATGCATTTTATAATGCATTTAGCGATTTTACTCCCAAGCCAGATATTAGAATGAGTGGGCAAGCTAATTTACTTATGTTACCAGAGTTTAATGATGTAAGTAAAATAAGAAATATTTTAAACAAGTTTGAAGATAAGGATATTATTAGAAATATAAAAGAAGAAAATGATGGAGTTAAAATATATATTGGTAGTGAAAATAATATCGATGATGATATTTCAGTAATTAAAACATACTTTTATAAAGATGGCGAAGAAGGAACTATTGCTTTGATTGGCCCAAAGAGAATGGAATATGATAAGGCTGAAGCGCTTTTAAACTTCATTAAAGAAAATATTGGAAAAGAGTGATTAAATGGAAGAAAAAGAAGAAATTGAAAAATTAGAGGTTAAAAAAGAAGAAAAGAAAGAACATAGAAAGCCAAAAAAACCAAAGAAAATAGTTCATAATGAGGAAGACATTAAAAAAATAATGAAATTAGAGGAAGAAATTTTAAAAGCTAAAGCTGATAATATTAACTATCGAAAGAGAAAAGATGAAGAAGTATCTAGAATGCTAGAATTTGCAAATGAAGATATTTGTAAAGATATTCTTCCAATTGTTGATAATTTTGAAAGAGCTATCAATTTAGATGATACTAATTTAGATGATGAACTTTCTAAATTCTTAGCTGGATTTAAAATGATTTATTGTCATTTAGTAGAAGTGCTTGAAAAATATGATGTAAAAGCTATAGATGGCATAAATGTTCCTTTTGATCCAACGATTCACCAAGGCGTTTTGACTGAAAAAGTTGAAGGTGTAGAGCCTGGAATGGTAGTTGAAGTTATGCAAAAGGGATATATATTAAAAGGAAAAGTTATAAGACCTGCTATGGTAAAGGTCAGTGAATAGGAAAGGTGATTATATATGAGTAAAACAATAGGTATTGATTTAGGAACAACAAATAGTTGTGTTTCAATTTTTGAAAGTGGCGAAGCTAAGGTTATAGCTAATGCTGAGGGTTCTAGAACTACTCCTTCAGTAGTCGCATTTAAAAATGGAGAAATTATAGTAGGGCAAGCTGCCAAAAACCAAATGGTAACTAATCCTGATACGATTTCATCTATTAAAAGATTAATGGGAACTAAAGAGAAAGTAAAAGCTAATGGTAAAGAATATACTCCTGAAGAAGTAAGTGCTATGATTCTTTCTGATTTAAAGAAAACTGCTGAAAGCTATTTAGGTGAAGAAGTTAAAAAGGCTGTTATTACAGTTCCTGCTTACTTTAATGATGCTCAAAGACAAGCTACTAAAAATGCTGGTAAGATTGCTGGACTTGAGGTTGAAAGAATTATTAATGAACCAACTGCTGCAGCTTTAGCTTATGGACTTGATAAACAAGATAAGCCTGAGAAAATTTTAGTTTATGATTTAGGTGGTGGAACATTCGATGTATCTATTCTAGATATCGGAGATGGCGTATTTGAAGTTTTATCTACAAGTGGTAACAATAAACTTGGTGGAGATGACTTTGATGAAAAAATTATTGATTATTTAGTAAAAGAATTTAAGAAAGATCAAGGTATTGATTTATCTAAAGATAAGATGGCTATGCAAAGACTTAAAGATGCAGCTGAAAAAGCAAAGAAGGATTTAAGTGGTGTAAGTACTACTAATATATCTTTACCATTTATCTCTCAAGGCGAAGATGGCCCAGTTCATTTAGAGATGAGTTTAACTAGAGCTAAATTCGAAGAGTTAACTTCTGATTTAATGGACTCTACTTTAGAGCCTGTTAGAAAAGCGTTAAAAGATGCTGATTTAACTAGTAAAGATATAGATAAGATTTTACTTGTTGGTGGTTCTACAAGAATGCCAAAGGTTGCTGAACTTATTAAGAAAGAACTTGGTATGGAACCATCTAAAGGAGTTAACCCTGATGAAGTTGTAGCTATGGGTGCGGCTATTCAAGGTGGAGTTTTAACTGGTGAGGTTAATGATATAGTTTTACTTGATGTAACTCCTCTTTCACTTGGTATTGAAACTTTAGGTGGAGTATGTACTGTTCTTATTCCAAGAAATACTACTATTCCTACAAGCAAATCTCAAGTGTTCTCAACTGCTGCTGATAACCAACCTGCTGTTGACATTCATATTTTGCAAGGTGAAAGACCAATGGCTGCTGACAATAAAACTTTAGGTAATTTCCAATTAACTAATATCCCAGCTGCTCCAAGAGGAGTTCCTCAAATTGAAGTTACATTTGATATTGATGCCAATGGTATTGTAAATGTTAAAGCTAAAGATTTAGGCACTAATAAAGAACAATCTATTACAATTACATCTTCAACTAATTTATCTGATGATGAAATTGATAAGATGGTTAAAGAAGCTGAATCTAATAAGGCAGCTGACGAAAAACGTAAAGAGGAAGCTGATACTAGAAATGAAGCTGAACAAACTATCTTTATGACTGAAAAATCTATTAAAGATTTAGGTGATAAAGTAGATTCTAAAGATAAAGAAGAAGCTGAAAAATTAGTCAAAGAATTAAAAGAAGCTTTAGAAAAAGATGATATCGAAGACATCAAGACTAAAAAAGATAAGTTAAATGAAAAAGCAATGGCATTAGGTGCTAAAGTATACGAAGAAATGGCTAAAGCTGCACAAGCTAACCAAGATTCTTCTGATTCATCTGATGAAAAAAAAGATGACAATATAAAAGATGCTGAATATGAAGAAAAATAAAAGAGAAGTTCTAGCTTGCTAGAGCTTTCTCTTTATGAAAGGAAAAACATATGAAAAAAAGATCAGAAGTACCAATAGATGCGAAGTGGGATTTATCCAGTTTATATAAAAGTGATGAAGATTTTTTAAAGGATTATGATTATTTAATAAATAATTACAAAAAGTATAAAGATTTTGAAGGTAAGCTTAATAATGCTAAAGATATTTATGATTTCTTTATATTCGATGAAGAGTTTTCTAAGAAGTTTGAAGCTGCTTATAATTATTCTTCACGTAAATTTGATGAAGATATAACTAATTTTAAATATCAAGAATTAAGTGGAAAAATGGATAAATTATCTACAGATATTTCGGAAGTTACATCTTTCATTGTTCCAGAGATGATGAAGCTCACAGAAGATGATGTAAATAGGTTTATAGAGGAAGATCCAAAATTAGAACTTTATAGAAGAGAATTTAAAAACTTACTTAGAGCAAAACCTCATGTTTTGTCTGAGGCGGAAGAAAAGTTACTTTCACTTTTATCAAGCCCACTTTCAGTAGGTGAGGAGATTTCTTCTTATTTGTGTGACTCTGATATAAAGTTTGGAACTATAACTAATAGTGAGGGAAAAGAAGTGGAACTTACTAATAGTAATTATTCGTTATATATTTCTGATAAGGATAGAAATGTTCGTAAAAATGCTTTCTATACTTATTATAAGCAATTTGAAAATATGCAGAATACTTTTGCTTCAGCATATAGTAGCCATGTAAAATATATGAATACTAACGCTAAAATTAGGGGTTATAAGGATGCTAGAGAAGCGGCTTTATTTGGTGGAAATATAGACTTTAAAATATACGATAATTTGATAGATACACTTCATAAAAATTTATATATTATGGATGAATATTATGATCTTAAGAAAGAAGTTCTAGGGCTAGATGAACTTCATATATATGATATCTACGCGGATCTAATTAGCGAGTCTTCTAAAGAATATACATTTGAAGAGGCTAAAAATATAGTTATTTCAGCTTTATCTGTACTTGGTGATGATTATATAAATGATCTAAAAAAAGCTTTTGATGATAGGTGGATAGATGTATATCCTAACGTTGGAAAAGCAGGAGGCGCTTATTCAGCAGGATGTTATACATCAAATCCTTTCATTCTTCTTAATTTTAATGGTAAATTTCATGATGTTTCGACTTTGGCTCACGAGCTAGGTCATTCAATGCATTCATATTACTCAGTTAAAAATAATCCTTATATTTATTATGGCTATAAAATATTTGTTGCTGAAGTTGCTTCTCAAGTTAATGAAATTATTTTAGCAAGATATCTAATAGATCATACATCTGACAGATTAGAAAAACTAAACATTTTGGATAGTTTAATGGAGCTATTTAAAGGGTCAATTGTAAGGCAAACGATGTTTGCAGAGTTTGAATGGCTTATGCATAAGAGTGAATCAGAAGGAGAAATATTAACCAGTAAATATATTTCTGATTGTTATTATGATCTTTATAAAAAATATTCTGGAAGCAATATGGTCTCTGATCCAGAAATTAGATATGAATGGGAAAAGATTCCTCATTTCTATTATAATTTCTATGTTTATCAATACGCTACAGGACTTGCAGCTGCATGCTATATTGCAAGTAATATACTAGAAGGTAAAGATGGCGCACTAGATAAGTATTTGAAATTTTTAAGTTTAGGTGGTTCTATGGATCCAGTGGATGAACTTAAGGTGGCTGGAGTTGATATGAATGATCCAGAGGTTATCCAAAAATGTATGGATATGTTTAAAAGTGTTATAGAGGAATTTAAAGAAATATATGAGAAGTAGGTGATTTGATGGATAAACGTGATTATTATGAGGTCTTAGGTGTTTCTAAGGATGCTAGCGAAGCAGAGATAAAAAGTGCATTTAGACGTTTAGCTAAGAAATATCATCCTGACGTTTCTAAAGAGCCTGATGCGGCTGAAAAATTTAAAGAAGCTCAGGAAGCTTATGCTGTTTTATCTGACGCTGATAAGAGAAGACAATATGATCAGTTTGGGCATGCGGCCTTTAGTGGCAATGGCGGTCAAGGTGGTTTTGATTTTTCTGGGTTTGATTTTAGTGATATTTTTAGTGATTTATTTGGTGGCTCATTCGGTGGTGGTTTTTCTGATATCGGTGGCTTTGGCTCTTTTGGAAGGTCAAGTTCAAAAAAGCCACAAAAAGGTCGAGATTCTATAGTTAGGGTCGATTTGGATTTTGAAGAGGCAGTTTTTGGAACTAAGAAGTTTATCAATCTAACTTTAAATGAAAAATGTAATGAATGTGATGGCAAGGGAGGGCATGGCTCTAAGACATGTGATAATTGTCATGGTTCAGGAACAGTTTCTTCTAGACAGCAAACTTTATTTGGAGCTTTTATGACGCAATCTACTTGTCCAAAATGTGGTGGAAAAGGTGAAACATTTGAAGAAACTTGTAAGAAGTGTCATGGTGATGGTAGAGTTCGTGCGAATAAAGATATTGAAGTAAAAATTCCAGAAGGTGTAGATACTGGCAATCAGCTTAGAATTTCTGGTAAGGGAGAAGCTGGAGTTAACGGTGGTCCTAATGGAGATATATATTTAGAATTTTATGTTAAAAAGCATCCTATTTTTGAAAGAGATGGAAATGATATTTATCTAGAACTTCCTATAAGTATTACTGACGCTGTGCTTGGGATTAAGAAAGAAGTGCCAACTTTAGATGGTTCTGTCAGGGTTAATATACCAGCAGGTAGTCAAAATGGGGATAAACTTAGATTAAGAGGTAAAGGTATAACGGATGTCAATTATAGACGAAAAGGTGATATGTTTATTATTTTAAATATAGTTATACCTCGAAAAATAGATAGAGAGCAGAAAAAATTGTTTGAATTATTAGCTAGTACTAATTTAAAAAAAGAAAAAGAGTTTGATAAAATAGATAAATATTTATAGTTTTAAGATACTTGTTATTAAGTATCTTTTTTTGTGGACAACTTTTAGTGTTGGATGTTAAAATAAGAATTAGGGGTGATTAATTAATGAATATGAAGGATTTATATTATAATGTGAAAGATATAGAAAAGTTATATATGCCGGAAGATATAATAGCGGAGATTAAAAATCAAAATAGCAAATTACAAATACGCGATTTTTTTACTCAAGATGATGAAAGTTTTGATATAGAATATTATGGCATTTATGTTATAACACCGATTCAGGATTTTTCTTGTATAGCTAGAGAAAGGCATGAAGATGTTATGACAAATATTTTATTTGCATTATATGGTGATGATTATAATGAAACCATGCGTAAATGTAATTGTGATTGGATAGCTACAGCTAACAGTTTAAATAATGTAGTAGTTCAAATTATGTCAAAACGTTATTGTTTGATTTGGATTCCTGACAAAATAAATAAATTCCAAAGAGATAAATTAATGGAATTATATAATTTATCTATTGAAGTAAATGAGAATTTGGCTAAAAATGGGCAGGGACAAATTACGTTTGCCGTAGGTTTAAAGAATCAAAGTGGTGAACTCATTTCATGTATGTTCGATGAGTCGCTTTCTCTTTTAGATGATAGGGTTTTTTATGATTTACCTATAAGAGATGAGCCAATTATCGATAACGGTAGTAGTTATAGTAAATAAGAGTTTTTTTGAAAAAGCTCATTTTTAATCTTACTTGTTTTATATGGTAGGCTATTCATAATTTACTATTGTATTTTGGTTTTTCTATTTATAAAAAAATAGTGATTTTAAAGGCATTTCATGATATACTTATATTAGTGATATACATATTTGTATAAAACGATTATGAAAGGGTGATTTTTATGGATGATATTTTAGGACTTACAGAAGAAAAAATGAATAAAGCAATAGAAGCTATGGAAAAGCGTTTTACAAATGTTAGAGCTGGTAGAGCTAATCCAGCTATACTTGATCATGTTATGGTTAATTATTATGGGACTTCAACTCCTTTAAAAAGTTTAGCTACTATTTCGATTCCAGAAGCTAGGCAGCTTATGATTAAGCCGTTTGATAGAGGCTGTTTATCAGATATTGAAAAAGGTATTTATGAAGCTAACATTGGTTTAACACCTAACAATAATGGTGAAACTATTATTTTAAATATTCCGGTTTTGACTGAAGAAACTAGAAAAGGTTATGTAAAGGAAGTTAAACAAATTGCGGAAGAATGTAAGATTAATCTTAGAACTTTAAGACAAGATGCGAATAATGATATTAAGAAGGATGAAGAACTTACAGAAGATGATAAAGATAATATGACGGAAGAGGTTCAAGAATTAATTAATAAGTATAATAAAATTGTCGATGAAAAATTAAGCGAAAAAGAAAAAGATTTACTTAGTGTATAGGTGAATAAAATGTTTGGTAAGAGAGAAATAAATGTCAAAAAGATAAATGAGGTGGCTTTATTATCAGCTAAGGTTTTAAAGGTTTTATATTTACTTTTGATTGCTTTAGCTATTTATATTTTGGTGATTTTATTTAAAGAAACGCGCATTTTAAGATTTTTAATAACACTACTTAAAATAGTTTTTCCTTTGTTTATTGGAATAGTTATTGCCTGGTTATTTGATCCTTTTGTCCATTTTTTAGAAGAAAAAAAAATAAGCCGGGTTTGGGGTGCGATTATAACTTATCTAATATTATTTTTAATTTTATTTTTGATATTATCTTCTTTAATTCCACTTTTAATAGATCAGGTTAAAGAATTTGTTCGCATGGCTCCGGATGTTTTGAGTTCAGTTAAAGGATGGGCGAATGATATATTTAGTCATTTTGAAAGTAATGAACTAATTGACATGTCTAAAGTAAAAGGTGAGTTTTTTATAACTGTGGAAAATTTTGCTTCTGAAGTAACAACGACAATGCCTAGAAATTTTTTGGGATTTGTTTCTAAAATCTTTTCATGGCTTGGGACATTTATTTTGGGAATTATTATTGGCTTTTTCTTAATAGTTAATTTTGATAGTAGTTCTAAGCTATTTAATTTTATTCCTAAAAAATATAGAGAGACGACGATAGAACTTTTGGATAATGTCAATATTTCTTTGAGAAGTTATGTTAGAGGTGCGATTATCGACTGTGGTATTATTTTTGTACTATCATCATTTGGCCTTTGGATTGTGGGTTTGAAAGTTCCATCTTTATTTGGATTATTCTGCGCTCTTACTAATATCATTCCATATGCTGGGCCTTATATTGGAGGAGCGCCAGCGGTTATTGTCGGTTTTACTCAAAATCCAATGATCGGAATTTTGTCTTTGATTGTAATTGCGGTAATTCAATTTTTTGAAGGTAATTTCTTACAGCCAATTATCATGTCAAAGACAACTAAATTACATCCTGTAACTATTATGTTGGGACTTTTGATATTTGGTTATTTCTTTGGTATTATCGGTATGCTTGTATCAACGCCGGTAATCGCAACTTTTAAAACTATATTTAAATTTTATGATGATAAATATGAAATTATAAAAAAAGAAGAAATAGAAACGAGTCACGAATAATGTGTCGTGGCTTTTCTTTAAGGAGGATCTATGGAGAGAATATATGTCATTTCAGGTAAGGCTCGTCATGGAAAAGATACGACAGCTTTAGCTATTAAAAAGGCTTATAAGGATAAAAAAGTCATAAATTTAGCTTATGGAAGTTATATTAAAGAATATGCTAAAAAGATAAGTGATTGGGATGGAAATGAGGAGACTAAACCTAGGGAATTATTACAGACTTTGGGAACAGATGTGATACGTGATAAAATAGATAAAGATTTTTTTGTCAAAAGGTTATGTGATGATATCAGGGTTTACAGTTATTATTTTGATATTATTACGATTTCTGATGCGAGGTTTCCAAATGAAATAGATACTCCTAAAGATTTGTTTGAAAATGTTGTAACTATTAAGGTTGTAAGAGATAATTTTGATAGTTCTTTAACTAAGGAAGAGCTTAATCATTTAACGGAAACGGCTTTAGATGATTATGATGGTTTTGATTTTATTTTAAAAAATGACGGAACTATTGCCGATTTAGAAGAAAAGGTTTTAAGATTAGTAAAGAAGGTTGAATATGAATATTAGAGATGAGTATATAAAGTTTTTTGAAAGTAAGGGGCATAAGCAGATTCCTAGTAGTCCAATCGTACCTGAGAATGATCCTACGGTTTTATTTAATACGGCTGGCATGCAGCCATTAATCCCTTATTTGATGGGTCAGTCTCATCCTTATGGAAAAAGGCTTTGTGATTATCAAAAGTGTGTTAGACTTACGGATTTAGATGGTATTGGAGATGCGACTCATCATACTTTTTTTGAGATGTTAGGTAACTGGAGTTTAGGTGATTATTTTAAGAAAGAGTCTATTGGTTATAGTTTTGAATTTTTAACTAAAGTTCTTAATATTCCTGTAGATAAACTTGCAGTAACGGTGTTTGAGGGTGATGATAAAATTCCTCGTGATGAAGTTGCAGCTAGTAGATGGAAAGAGTTAGGTATTTCTGAAGATAGAATTGCTTATTTGGGAAGAAGCGACAATTTCTGGATAGCTGGTGATAGTGGCCCTTGCGGAGGAGATACGGAAATATTTTATTTTAGAAGCGATGATGAAGTTCCTATTAAATTTGATCCAAAAGATGAGCGCTGGGTAGAAATATGGAATAATGTCTTTATGGAGTTTTATCAAGATGAAGATGGTAATATTACTGAACTTTCACAGAAAAATGTCGATACTGGCATGGGACTTGAGCGAATTGCAGCGGTAATTGAGGGCGTAGATGATAATTATGCTACTTCTATTTGGAAGGATGTTATAGAGCTTATTTCGAATATTGCAGGTATGCCTTATGAGGGTAATGAGAAGGCTATGCGAATTATTGCTGATCATATTAGGACAGCTACTTTTATTGCGGCTGATCCTGCTGGTATTAAACCAAGCAATACTGATAGGGGTTATATTTTAAGAAGGCTTATTAGAAGAGCTATTAGATATGCGAAAAATTTAAATATTGATATAAATGGTGATTTCGCGGAAAGAATTGCCAAGCTTATAATTAAAAAATATTCTATGTATTATCCTGAACTTAATAACGAAGAGGTTATTATAGAAGTACTAAGAGGAGAACAAAAGAAATTCAGCAAAACTTTAGAAAAAGGTCTAAGGGAATTCGATAAGTTAGTTAAGGATGTTAAATTTATTGATAAAACTATTGCTTTTAAGTTATATGATACTTATGGTTTTCCGATTGAGCTTACTGTAGAAGAGGCTAGTAATAGAGGTATGGAAGTTGATGTAAAGGGCTTTGAAGAAAAGTTCAAAGAACATCAAGAAAAATCTAGAACAGCTTCTCAAGGCATGTTTAAAGGTGGTTTACTTGGTCATAGTGAAATAGAGACTAAATATCATACAGCCACACATTTACTTAATGCAGCTTTAAAAAAGGTATTAGGTCCTGACGTTCATCAAATGGGTAGTAATATTACTACTGAAAGATTAAGATTTGATTTTCCTTGTGATCATAAAATGACTGATGATGAGAAAAAGAAGGTTGAAGATTTAGTAAATAAATGGATAGAAGAAGATTATCCTGTTACTGTTAAAGAAATGAATAAAGAAGAAGCAGTTAAGTCAGGGGCAGAGTGCAGATTCATTGAGAAATATCCTGATATAGTTACTGTTTATTCTATTGGTGATTTTTCTTCTGAATTATGTGGTGGACCTCATGTTGAACATACAGGAGTACTTGGCCACTTTAAGATTAAAAAAGAAGAATCTAGTAGTGCGGGCGTTAGAAGAATAAAGGCTATTTTGGAATAGTCTTTTTCTTTACACTTTCTGCACATTTTGTAAGTCTTTGGAGAATATTACTTTTAAATTAAAAGGTTTTATTAAAATATGTTTTAACCATTTAAACCCAGTTGATTTATTTATATAAAATATGTTAAAATATGTAGAGAAAAAAGTGTTAAATTGTTTAGTGGGGAGTAATAACAATGAATGAAGAAATAGTCACGTCAGATACTGCTAGCAAAACTAGGAGTATTTTCTTAGCCATAAAATTATACTTATATTTATTTATAAAGAGAGTTTTTGATTTGACACTCGCTTTAATAGGATGCTTATTTTTAATACCTATTATGGTAGTAATTAAAATAGTATCAGTTATTAACAAGGATTATAATTCTATTTTTTATAGTCAAAAACGTATTGGGAAAAATGGTAAAGAGTTTAATCTTTATAAGTTTAGAAGTATGATTCCGGGTGCTGATGAGGAATTAAAAAGAATATTAAAAGAAGATAAAAAATTAGCTAAAGAATATAAAGAGAATAAAAAATTAAGACATGACCCTAGAATAACTAAAGTTGGAAAGTTTATTAGAAGATATTCTATTGATGAGCTTCCGCAACTTATAAATATTTTAAAAGGGGAAATGACTTTTATAGGAAATAGGCCTTATCTACCAAGAGAAAGAGAAGATATGGGAGATTATTATGATATTATTGTAAAAACTAAACCAGGGCTTACTGGATATTGCGTAATCACTCAGTATGCCACAATTTAATATAGTAATTTATCTAATAAAATAAGGAATTATAAGCATTTAAGCGACGAAAGATTGTTGTTTTTTTTTGACTTAAATTGCAGATTTGTACATAGCCATCTTATTAATTTAAGGTGGCATTTTTATGTTAGAAAGTGAGGTGAAAATGATGCCGAATTGTAAAGTTATATCAATAGCTAATCAAAAAGGTGGAGTAGGTAAAACTACAACTACATTTAGTTTAGGAATTGCTCTTGCTAAAAATGGTAAAAAGGTACTTTTGGTTGATTCAGATCCACAGGGCGATTTAACAGCTTATATGGGTTATTATAATCCTGAAGAGTTTGACAAAACAATTGCATCTTTGATGTTGGATTACATTAATGATAAACTTGATTATGACATCAGAGATAGTATACTTCATCATGAAGAAAGTGTTGATTTAATTCCTGCTGATTTGGAACTGTCTACACTTGAGATGAATATACAAGGTAAGATTGATAGAGAGTATATCATGAAATCTATATTTGATGATGTAAGACAGTATTATGATTATATTTTAATTGATTGTGAACCTAGACTTAATTTAATTACAATCAATGCTTTATCTGCTTCTGATAAGGTAATTATTCCTGTACAAACTCATTTTTTGGATGAGAAGGGTATGCATAATTTAATTAAGACTATTATTAAGTTAAAAAGACATATCAATCCAAGATTAGAGGTTGATGGAATACTTCAAACAATTGTAGAAAGCAATACAAATCTGTATAAAGAGATGGATAAGAAATTTAGAGAAACATACGGTGCTTTATTTACAATATTTGAAACTAAAATACCTAAAGCTGTAAAGATAGCTGAATCATCAGTAGCAGGAAAAAGTATATTCAAATACGATAAGAGTGGAAAAGGAACTAAAGCTTATGAAGAACTTGCAAAAGAGGTATTAAGAAAACATGAACGAGAAAGGAAAGAAAAGCTTAGTGTCAGAGATTTTGACAGTCGATGACTTATTTACAACTCAAGAACAAAGGGATGATAAGAAAAGAGAAAAAGTCATGGATATTGATTTATCTATGATTGATGATTTTCCTAATCATCCATTTAAGGTATTAGAAAATGAAGATTTTAGAAAGCTTAGTGAATCCATATCTGAAAGTGGTGTATTAGTACCTACACTTGTAAGACCTAAACCAGATGGCAGATATGAAATGGTGTCTGGACATAGGAGAAAGAAAGCAAGTGAGTATGCAGGAAGAGAAACTTTACCATGTATTGTTAGAGAACTTACTGATGATGAAGCAACAATTATTATGGTAGATTCTAATCTTCATAGAGAAAAGATATTACCGTCTGAAAAAGCTTATGCCTATAAGATGAAACTTGAAGCGTTGAAACATCAAGGTATCAGAAGTGATTTAACTTCTGACCAAGTTGGACAGAAGTTAAGCTCAAGAGATTTAATTGCCGAAGGAGCAGAAGACAGTTCTACACAAATTCAGAGGTATATTAGACTTACTAATCTAATTTCTGAACTTTTAGAAATGGTTGATAATGATGTTTTAGGGGAGAAACCTAGTATCGCGTTTAATCCAGCAGTAGCATTATCATTCCTAACAGAAGAACAACAATATATGCTGTATGAATGTATAGACTATTTAGATGCTACACCGTCTTTATCACAAGCTCAGAGAATGAAAAAGCTTTCTGAAGAAGGACGATTAGATGATGGTATGATTGAAGATATTTTAGGTGAAGAAAAAGCAAATCAAGTTCCTAAAATTAGATTTAATGAGTCTAGAATTAGAAAAGTATTACCAAAAAGTATAGACAATGAGCACATAGAAGATTTTGTAATTAAGTCAATTGAATATTATTCAAAATATTTGAAACAAAGAGAAAATGGTGCTAGATAATTTTTGTATATACATTTTCCGTAAATTTCCCCTCTTATAAACACCCCTTATACTAACTATTAATTACTTACTGAAAAACTATAGGTATATATTATATTTATATATATACTATATAGGGCAAACTAATTCTGGTAAAAGGAGAGAGATTTTTATGAAGAAAAAAGTAATACTACTAATTTTAGGTTTAATTATTTTAACTATGATATTTGTTTTAACAAGTATAAGTAAAACTAAAAATAATAAATCATCTATACAAAAAAATATAATCAAAGAAGTTCAAAAAAAGAGTAAAAAGGTTAAAGAAAAAGATAAAGAAGACACTAAAGAAAGTACAATAGCTAAGGCAGAAGAATCTAATCAAAATGTAAATTCTAATGATAATAAACAAACACAAAATAATATGGTTACAGCTAATAAAAAGTCAGGTAATAACCCTCAATCTTCTTCAGCTAGTAATTCGGAAAACCGTGCTAGTAGCAATGTACAAAGTAGTAATAATAACGATAAAAATGATTCCAATCCTCCTCAAGTGGAAGTACAAGAAACTACACCTACCGTAGATCCGAATGCTGTAGATACGAATCATCCTCTGTATTCACATCATCATGGAGAAATAACAGAAAACTGTGAAGAAAAAGGGTTTAAAATGCAAATTGAAAATCCTGACATGGGTAGTTTTTCATGCGTACCTGTTTATACTGTTTCTGGAAATATAAAAGGTTATTATTTAGATTTACATTAGGCACTATAAAGGTGCTTTTTTTAGTGAAAAAAATTTGAAAGGAAGATAGAAAATGAAGAATAAATTAATTAAAATATTATTAATGTTGTTCATGTGTTTAGGAGTATTTTCTCCAAACGTAATGGCAGCAGAAAACGATTCAGGAATTAGTTATCAAAGAATAGATGGGGCTTATTTTTATTTAGTAAATAACTCTAATGGAGCAGTAGATACAAATCATGTAACGAAGTTCTTTTTAAACGGACAGATTGCTTATTGTATTGAACCGATGGTAGATATAAATACCAGAGTTTATAGTTCTACTGGTGACTGGAATATAACAGGTCTTAGTGTAGAACAAAGAAGGTATATCGAAAAAGTAGGATACTTTGGATATGAATATCCAGGTCATGGTAATGATAGATATTGGCTTGCTGCACAAACTCTAATATGGGAAAATGTTAATCCAAATGTTTCTGTAAGATTTACAACTGGTCCTAACGGAACAGGAGATACTATTGATTTATCACCTGAGAAAAATGAAATAATAAACTTAATGAATAGTTATGAAGTAAAAGCTTCATTTCATAATACAACTATTGAAGGTAATGTAGGTGATGAGCTTACAATTGAAGATACTAATGGAGTATTAAATACTTTTAGTATGCATTATAATGGTAAACATGAAATAACTCATAATGGAAATAGTTTAACTATTAAGCTAAAAGAAAAAGTTATTGGTGAAGAAATTGTAGAATTTAGAAAAGGAAATTATGATAGTGGAACAACAATTATTTACTACAATGGTGCTTCTCAAAAACTTGCATCACTTAGAATATCAGATCCGGCTTCTACTTTTTTTAGATTAAAAAGTAATGGAGGAGAAGTTATAGTAAATAAAACTGGTGAGCAATTAGTTTTAGAAGATGCAAGTTATTATTATCAAAAAGTAAAACTTGAAGGAGCAGAATTTGCTTTATATGCGAATGAAGATATTACTGATAATGATGGTAATGTAGTTTATAACAAATATCAGTTAGTGACAACATTTAAGTCAGATTCAGATGGTATTGCTAGAGTAAATGATTTATATTTAGGTAAGTATTTTTGGATTGAAGGGGAGTCTTCAAAAGGAAATATGAAAGATGATGAAAAACATTATTTTGAATTATCTACATCCACTTTAAAAGATGGTAAAATTATAGCAGAATTTGAACTTGATAATTTTCTTCCAAAAGGAAAGTTAGATTTTTCTAAAGAAGATGTTACAGATGGAAAGGGAGTAGCTAATACAAATATTCAAGTATTTACTGAAGATGATAGATTAGTTTTTTCTGGTACGACTAATGAGGAAGGTAAAATAAAAATTGATAATTTATTTACTGGAAAATTTTATATAATTGAGACAAAACCTGAAACTGGATATAAACTATCTGATGAAAAAGTATTCTTTGAAATAAAAGAAAACGGTGAAATAGCTAAAGCATCAATGACTAATGAAAAAATTAAAGGAACATTAGATTTTACTAAATTAGATATATCAAACGACAAACCAGTACCTAACACATTGATAGAAATTTATGATGAGAAAGATAATTTGATTTTTAGTGGTAGAACTGATGAAAACGGTAAGATAATAATTGAAAATTTAGAGTATGGAAAATATTACATCTTGGAAAAAGAAGCTCCTAAAGGGTACAAACTTAATCCTGAAAAAATGTGGTTTGAAATAAAAAATGATGGTGAAGTTGTTAAAGCAGTAATGAAAGATGAACTTGAAATAATAGAAGTACCTAACACCAAAAAGAATGAAAAGTA
>ONJI01000061.1 GCA_900318075.1 uncultured Bacillota bacterium
AAAAAGGAATTGCTTCCTTTTTTTATGTATATTTTTTTAAATCCATACTCCGTAGATTAATGCTCCTAGGGCAAGTATGAATCCAGCTACCCAAAAGACTTTAACTATATCTGATTCTTCCCAGCCTAGTTCTTCAAAGTGATGATGTAAAGGAGCTTTCAAAAATACTTTTCTATGGTACTTTTTGATTGCGATTAGTTGAATTATACTTGATAGGGTTTCAATGACAAATACTCCGCCAATTACTGCTAATGAAAGTTCATGATGTGTAATTATGGCAGTTGCAGCTAAAACACCACCTAGGGCAAGAGATCCAGTATCTCCCATAAAAATTCTAGCAGGATGGGTATTATATAATAAAAATCCAATTATTGAACCAACTAATGTAAATAAGAATATGGCAATGTCTTGATTTCCTTCGATATAAATGCTGCCCCATGCAATAACCGCATAAGCAAGCAATGACATAATGCTTAATCCTCCACATAATCCATCTAATCCATCTGTTATATTAACTGCGTTGGTTGTTGCTGTTAGCAAAAATAATACGAAAATCGGATAGGCCCAGCCTAGTTCTATATGAAGGCCAAACAATGTTATATCTAAAGCTGCCTTTCCCCCATCATTTACATATATTAAATAAAAAATTATAGATATTATTAGTTCAAATACGAGTTTATGTCTAATTTTTAATCCTTTATTATTATGATACTTTATCTTTAGCCAGTCGTCTATAAAACCTAATGCAGCATAGGCTAAAAAGACAAAAATAATGATTATTAAATTAGCGCTTAAAGCGATTGAACCTCGTAAGTATAGTATCAAAAGGGTAATTAGCGGTGGAATTATAAAAATTAAGCCTCCAAGTGTTGGGGTACCATTTTTCTTTTGATGTCTTTCATTTATGTGATTTGAAACGGTCTGCCTAGCATCTACTTTTCTCAAAATTGGGATTAAAAGTAGTCCCATAATGGCTGAAAGGACAAAACCTAGTCCTAAAGCAAATAAAGATTTACTAAGTGTAAGCATCAAATACCAACTTCTTTCTGACAAGAATCATTTTATCATAATTTTAATATCTATGTAAACCTAAATCAATAAGATCCACTTTTTTTATTTTTATTTTACATGTTGTTTTGATACTGTTTTTTAACAATTTATATTATCTATATCTTCTTTTGTATGTGTTTTATAAATGCTATGTCCCCTATTTTTGATAGTTTAAACTCTTTTTTATTTTCGTAAGACTTATTTGTTATATATTTAGGATTTACCATTGTATATCTTTACCATAGACTATCAATGAATTATCTGAATTTATTTTAATTAGGGTATTAAAAGCCTTTAATCATACAGTGTTTTGATAGCAGTTTTATATTTTTATTTATATGGACCTTCAAAATAAAAATGTCTTATCATATTACGCAATTTGAGAAAAATTTAAAATATATGTTTTATTTTTTACTGTTGCATTGTCAATTTAAGTTAATATTACTATTTTTTTAATATATAATTATTATATAGATATAACATTATGTATATGTTATAATTAACTGGGAGATGATACTATGAATATTAACGATTTACTTATTAGTACAAATGGAAAACTTATTGGTGAAATTGATTTAAAGGATAGTTATAATCAAATTAAAACAAGTAGTCTAGATGTCCAAGATGGTGATGTTTTTGTGGCTTTAATTGGAGCTAATGATGGGCATAAATATGTAGAAAGTGCTATAGAAAATGGAGCTAAAATATTAATTGTGTCTAAAGAAGTAGAGAGTTCTATTCCTTATATATTGGTTAAAGATACTACTTTAGCTTTAGGAGACATCGCTCATTATATGGTTAAAAAGTATAATCCTAGAGTAATTGCTTTAACTGGAAGTGTTGGAAAAACTACTACAAGAAATCTACTTTACAGTTTACTAAAAAATAAGTATAATGTTTTAACTAATGAAAAAAACTTTAATAATCACTTAGGGGTTCCTCTTACTGTTTTTAATTTAAAAGATGATACGGAAGTTTTACTTACAGAACTTGGAATGAATCATTTAAATGAGATATCTTATTTATCTAAGATGATTAATCCTGAGACAGCTATTATTACTAATATAGGATCATCACATATTGGAAACTTAGGAAGTAAAAAGGAAATTTTAAAAGCCAAATTAGAAATTCTAGATGGTATGGATAAAAAAGTATTATTTGTAAATGGTGATGATGAACTTCTTAAAAGTATTGATGATACCATAAAATCTGGATTTAATGACTATAATGATTTAGTCGGATATGATTTAAAAAGTAATCTATATTCTTCATCTTTTAAAATAAAATATAATAATAAAGAATATGAGATAAGTGTCGATTTGCCCGAGCACTTATTAGAGGATGTTTTGCTATCTATCAATGTGGCCTTACATTATGGTGTAGATATTGATGATATAATAACTTCTTTAAAAGAATATAAATCATTTGATATGCGCATGAACATTTTAAAGGATAAAAATGGTAATACTATTATTAATGATTGTTATAACTCTTCATTTGAATCTCTAACTGGTGTACTTAAGGTTTTGGAAAATGAAACTCAAAAAAAATTATTGATTTTAGGATCAATTATGGAGCTTGGTGATTACTCTAAGGAAATACATCAAAGTTTAAAGCCATACTTGGATAAAATAAATAATAAAAGAGTTATTTTAGTCGGTGAAGCTATGGAAGATTTAAAAATAGATGCTTTATATTTTAAAAATTATGAAGAAGTTTTAGATTATTTAAAAGGTGAAAATATTAATGACACTTTAATTTTAATTAAAGGATCTAGGGCTATGAAGCTTGAAAATGTAACAACTTATTTTATGGAAAAATAGTTATTTGAAAACTGCCAGCAAATTATTACTGGCAGTTTTTTATATATTTTAGGTATATATTTAGTATAATTCCCATTTCTATTAAGGTAATGAGTAAGCTAGATTCTCCATAAGATAGAACCAGTTACCCCTGTAACAACTTATTTGGGGTACTTTATTTTATTCTGGTAGTTTTAAAAAGTTTGTTTAAATAATCACTATCATCAAATTTTGTTATTGCGAAACACTTCTTACCTAAATCTTTAAAACTTGCTCCACAATGATATAAAACATTTCTATCTATTATTATAAACCTATCATGAAACTTATTATTAATAATCAATCTTACATTTTTATATTGAACTTTATATCTATTATAATCATCGTTATTATATCTGTTTGTTATCAAAATAATCTCTTTTTTTGTTTTAGATAATATATCCAAAATATTTTTATCAATATAGTTATCGATAATTATTATTTCATTTTTACTTTTATTAAAAATATCAAGTAATAAT
>ONJI01000059.1 GCA_900318075.1 uncultured Bacillota bacterium
CAAAATAGATAATAAACAAATAGAAAAATATATTAATGAATTTTTATCACTAGAAAATCCAACTAGAGAATTGATAATTAATTTAGTAGAAAAAATCTATATCTATCAAGATAAAACGATAGATATTATATTTACATTTAAAAATGTTACATAAAAATTGTATCAGGGGATAGTTTGTGGAGTATAGCAAATAGATTTGGGACAACAGTTAATGAAATAAAATCGCTTAATAATTTAACAAGTAATAATTTAAGTATAGGTCAAGTTTTGAAGCTACCAGTAAGTAGTACAGGAACAGATAATTTGCCTATGGAAAATACATATGTGGTCAAATCAGGTGATAGTTTATGGAATATAGCAAATAGATTTGGAACAACAGTTAATGAAATAAAATCACTTAATAATTTAACAAGTAATAATTTAAGTATAGGTCAAGTTTTGAAACTACCAGTAAGTAGTACAGAAGCAGATAGTTTACCTACGGAAAATACATATGTAGTAAAATCAGGAGATAGTTTATGGAATATAGCAAATAGATTTGGAACAACAGTTAATGAAATAAGATCGCTTAATAATTTAACAAGTAATAATTTAAGTATAGGTCAAGTTTTGAAGTTACCAGTAAGTAGTACAGAAGCAGATAGTTTACCTACGGAAAATACATATGTAGTAAAATCAGGTGATAGTTTGTGGAATATAGCAAATAGATTTGGAACAACAGTTAATGAAATAAAATCGCTTAATAATTTAACAAGTAATAATTTAAGTATAGGTCAAGTTTTGAAGTTACCAACAAACACTTCTAATATGGGAAATACATATGTGGTCAAATCAGGAGATAGTTTGTGGAATATAGCAAATAGATTTGGGACTACTGTTAGTGAGCTTAAATTACTTAACAATTTAGTTAGTAATAGTTTATCTATTGGTCAAGTACTTAGACTTCCTTAATTTTTGATATTTTTAACAAGGTCAAATGTATAGCCTTGTTTTTTCATTTCTCTAATAAATGATTCTAAGGCTTCATAATTTCCTTTATTGTTAGGATGGATAAGATATATAGCCCCATTATGATATCGCTTAGTCATTTCAGAAAGGGCTTTTTCTTTAGTAAGAGTTCCAGAAAAATCATTGTAGTTCGCACTATAAAAGTAGGTTTTATATCCTAAATCTTTCATAATAGTAAGATCACGATAACTCCATTCACCTCTTGGATCTCGATAAACTTTATCCATTTGTTTACCGGTTATTTCATAATAGGCATTTTCTACGTCTTTTATCTCCTTTAAATATTTATTAAATGTCTCTCTAGTTGCTAGTGACGGCATATTATTGTGATGATAGGTGTGATTTCCAATAGAGTGTCCTTTTTCATTCATCATTTTTATTAAATCGCTATTAGCTACAATATAGTTTTTACAAAAGAAGAACGTTGCTTTAATATCATTATTATTTAAAACATCGACTATTTCTTTAACGTATGTGTCATAGCTTCCTTCATCAAATGTTAAATAAATTACTTTCTCATCTGGTCCTAAAAAGTAAGCATTATATTTTTTTAATTCATTTATATCTGCTCCCCCTGCAGGTCTTTGATGATCAAATTTATTACCACTCCACCAGCCACGGGAAGTATTATCAATGTTGTCATATTCATCTTTATATGTTATTTCTTCTTTTTTATTTACTTTAATAAATCTGTAGGCATTTGCTTTTTCATTTTTTGAGTTGCTTACACTATATATTAGTTCATATACTCCTTCTTTTTTGTAGTTGATGGTTCCTTCTATTTTAACTTTGTCTGTAATATTACCATCATTTTCATCGGTTGCTTTGTAACCTGGTTCTTTATATTTTTGACCTTCAACTAAATCTATAATTGTGTTTCCATTTAATACTATTTTTGGAAAGCTATTATGTTTTTTATTTTTGCTTATAAAAATAGATATTATTATAAAAATAATTATTATTAAAAAAATCAAAATACATTTTCTTTTTTTAGACATATTTTCCTCCTACAAAATTATACTTATTTTGTTTTTATTTATGATTTTGATAATTGTGCTTTTAGTAAAAGTAATATATAATTAATAATAGAGGTGAACGTATGAAAATTACAAGAAAAATAAATCCGGCAATATTTAGAGAATATGATATTAGAGCTATATATGGCGAAGATTTAAATGAAGATGTGGCTTATACAGTAGGTAGAGCTTTTGGTACATATGTTAAAAAAGTAGGTGAAAGTAAAGTATTAATAGGCCACGATAATAGAGAAAGTCATAGTATACTTTATCCAGCTTTAATGCAAGGTTTACTTGATAGTGGAGTAAATGTTTTAAGCTTAGGATTAATTACGACACCAATGCATAATTTTGCTAAAATATATTATGATGTAAATTGTGCTATTATGGTAACAGCTAGTCATAACCCTAAGGATTATAATGGATTTAAAATATCAATGGAAAAAGAAGATTCATTATATGGAGATGGACTTAGAAAATTCAAGAGTTTTTTAGATAGATATGATTTTGATGAAGGTATAGGTAAGGTTTACGAAGAAGATATTACTCCTGCATATCTTGAGCTAATAAAAAAATCTATAAACTTAGGTGATAGAAGAGTAAAAGTGGTAGTTGATTGTGGCAATGGAACTGGAAGTATATTTATAGAAAATATATTAAACATGTTTAATATAGAATATGATCTTTTATATTGTGAAAGTGATCCTAGTTTTCCTAATCATACACCAGATCCTGCGGTCAAAGAGAATATGCTTGATCTAGGAAAAAGAGTTAAAGATCTAGGGTATGATATAGGGCTTGCAGTTGATGGAGATGCTGATAGGTGTGGAATGGTATTAGAAGATGGAACCTATGTGCCAGCTGATTTAATAATGCTTCTTTTTTATCGCAATCTTGCCCCATATTTAGAAAATAAAAAAGGTGTATTTGATGTTAAGTGTTCTAAAGCTTTAATTGATGAACTTAATTATTTAGGAATAGAGCCATGTATGAACAGGACAGGAGCAGTTTATTGCCGAAGTTTTGTAAATAAAAATCATTTAGAATTTGGGGGAGAGTATTCTGGTCATTTGTTTTTTAAAGATAGATATCCAGGATATGATGATGGCATATATGCGATTTTAAGACTAGTTGAACTTCTTTCAAAAACAAATAAAAAAGTTAGTGAACTCTTTGAAGGGGTAAATGAGTATTATTCAACTGATGAAGTAAAACTTTCAAGAAAAATTACTGATGATAATAAATTTGATATTGTTGATGATGTTATTAAATATGTGATTTCTAGAGGATATGATTATAGTTTGGTTGATGGAATTAGGGTAAGTTTTGAAGACGGTTGGGCTTTGGTTAGAGCTAGTAATACTGGTCCTAATTTAACTTTGAGGTTTGAGGCTAAAACTAAAGAGAGATTAGATGAAATTCAAAATGAGTTTTTACAAGTGATTGATAAAGAAAGTTACTAACTTTCTTTTTTCTATTGAAAAAGGACTGTAATTATTATATAATTTAGATATGCCGCAATAGTATAATGGTATTACGAAGCAATGGTAATGCTTTAATCGGTGTTCAATTCACCGTTGCGGCACCATTATTAAAAATCGTCACACTAAATGTAGTGTGATTTTTATTTTATATAAATATGTAGGCAGAATAATATTACTTTTGCTATAGAATCATTATTATTTTATTTAAATATATATAATAAGTTAGGAGTTATTATATATGGAAGACATAATGAAAATGACAATTAATAAACTAAGCTATGCTGAATTTTTAATTTTTAAAGGTAGAAGAAATAGAACAAGAAGTTTAATAAAAATTTCATAATTATGGTGGTGCCTGATGCTGGTTTGCGCATGAAGCTAAAGGCTTCTATGAAGTAGGAAAAACATATTGCAAGGTATGGAAGTGACAAATTTATTTAGAACTTTGTTATTATAATGGTGTATAATAAAAGTAAAGAGATTAAGATACATGATAATTTTACATACATATGAATAAATTGTTAGATGGACTTTTATGTTTAATAAATGTATGTGGGTTTGAATGGTAACAATTTCCTAATTATGAAAATGACAAAAACTATAAATATTTATAGCATTAGAATAATAAATAATGTTATAATAATTAAAAGCAAATGTTATAAAGGAGTGGTAAAATGCAATATTGGTTATATGCTTTTAAATATGGTATAGGTAATGTCTTAATAGGGCAATATCAAACATACGAAGAAGCCAACTTAGAAAGAGATAGACTTAATTCTGAAGAATATGAATATGCAGATATAGTTGCAATGGAATATGGAAAAGAACCAAAATTAATAAGCAGTATGAGTTATGAATATGAAAAAGAAAAAAGATTGATTAGATGAGTATATTATGGAAAGATATAAAGAAATAGAAAGAAGCATCATAAAAACATACCGTAAGGATATTTGGAGTAAATTTAGCAAAGCTGTTAGGGATTATGAACTTATCGGTGAAGGCGATAAAGTAATGGTTTGTATTAGTGGGGGTAAAGATTCATTTTTGCTAGCTAAATGCATCCAGGAATTAGAAAGACACAGTAAAGTTAAATTTGAAGCAAAATATGTTGTTATGAATCCTGGTTATAATGATTTTAACCGTGATTTAATTATTAAAAATGCTGAAATATTAAATATACCAATTGAAATGTTTGAAACAGATGTGTTTGCTGTTGCGAACAAACTTAATCCTGAAAATCCTTGTTATATGTGTGCAAGAATGCGAAGAGGACATCTATATAATAAAGCTAAAGAAATGGGATGTAATAAAATAGCTTTAGGTCATCACTTTGATGATGTGATTGAAACAACCCTTTTGTCGATGTTTTATGGTTCTGAAATAAAGACAATGATGCCTAAATTACATAGTGCTAATTTTGAAGGATTAGAGCTAATAAGACCGCTTTATTTAGTAAAAGAAGAAGCAATAGTTTCGTGGCGAAAACACAATAAGATTTCATTTTTAAACTGTGCTTGTAAATTAACTGAAAGTTGTGCGCTTGATGATAGTAAAAGTAAACGCGCTGAAATGAAAAAACTTATTAAGGATTTAAAAGAGGTAAATAAAGATATAGACTATAATATTTTTAAGGCATTAGATAATGTCAATTTAAATTGTGTTTTAGGAACAAAAAAGAATGGAATTTATGAAAGTTTCTTGCAAGAATATGACAAATAATGTCCGTTGATTTTTATATTTTACTATGCTATTATTAATTTGAAAGGATTTGATAATTATGTCAAAAGTATATTTTACAAAAGAAATTACAGAAGATAGTTTGATTAAAATTTATGAAGCTTTAGGAGTAGATTTAAAAGGAAAAGTTGGTGTTAAAGTGTCAACTGGAGAAGCTGGTTCTAAGGGTTATTTAAAAAAGGAATTAATTGGACCACTTGTTAATAAATTAAATGGAACAATTATTGAATGTAATACGGCTTATCCTGGTAAAAGAAATACGGCTATAGATCATTTAAAAGTAGCAAAAGATCATGGATTTACTGAAATTGGTGAGGGCGTAGAAATAATGGATGCCGAGGGGGAAATAAAAATTCCTGTTAAAAATGGTAAACATTTAGAATATGATTTAATTGGTAAGGGATTTGAAAAATATGATTCTATTATTAATTTAGCTCATGGTAAAGGTCATGCAATGGGTGGTTTTGGAGCTAATTTAAAAAATCAATCTATTGGAATTGCCTCAAGAAACGGTAAAGCTTATATTCATTCTTGCGGGCAAACTGATGATCCTAATGAATGTTGGTCAGTTCAATATGAACAAAAAGATTTTATCGAGTCTATGGCTGAAGCGGCTAAAGCTGTTAGTGACTATATAAAAGATAATAATAAACAAATTATTTATATTACAGTTATGAATGCAATTTCTGTTGACTGTGATTGTGATGCTCATCAAGGAGATCCAGTTATGGAAGATTTAGGCATTATTGCTTCTTTAGATCCAGTTGCAAACGATCAAGCATTTATAGATATGCTTTGGAATTCTGCTGATCCAGGACATGTAAAAATGATGGAAAGAGTAGATAGACAGGAAGGCAGACATATTACCGAGTATGCTGAAGAAATTGGGCTTGGAAGTACTAAATATGAACTAGTAGAAATTTAATAGGAAGTTATTAAAGATGGATGAAATATTCTATCTTTTTTGATAAAATATTAATAAGAAGAAATCTAATTTTGTCAAAACACATAGAGTTTATTTGAACGATTTAATAAAGAATTTGGAGTATGATAATTGATATGAGAATAGAAAAAGACATAACTGATGAGGAAATATATGGCTTAGAGATAGAAAGTATAGACAATATTATTATAAAAAATGTAACTTTTGAAAATTGTATTTTTAAAAATATTAATTTTGAAAATATTGTTTTTGAAAATGTTGATTTAGTTAAGGTTACTTTTAAGAATTGTGATTTATCTAACAAAATATTTGATGAGAAATATTTATCAAAAACTACTTTTGATAACTGTAAAATGACAGGTGTTTCTTTTGTAGATAGCTATTTAACTGATATAAAATTTAGCGAGTGTTTGATGAATTATATCAATTTTTCTTCTTCTAAACTTAAAAATATTAATTTTGATAATTGTGATCTGACGGAAGCTAGTTTTATCTTCTCAAAGATGAAAAAAATGGTATTTGAAAATGTAAAATTAACTGGGGCTGAGTTTAGAAATACTTCTTTAAAAGATGTTGATTTATCGTCTTCAAATATAGATCAAGCTAAATTTGATTTGTTTTCCTTGAAGGGTATGATTATTGATGTTACTCAGGCTTCTAGTTTAGTATATATGTTAGGAGTAAACATAAAGTAATGTTAATTTTAACTATTGACATAAGAATTATTTAAAGATAATATTAATATATTATAAAAAAATTTATTTAGGGCTGATAGTTTTTTTGCTTATAAGGCTTAACAAATTGAAATTATTCTTAAGTCTGGTAAAGAAAATGTATCCTAAATTATAAAATAGAAATTTTTAAATTTAGTTTTTATTATTTGTATATAATAAGGAGGGTAGTATGGATATAAAAATTTTTGCTATTAGGATATTTGCTTGTTTTATTTTAAGCATGATAATAGGATTTGAAAGACAATATAGACATAGAATGGTAGGTTTAAGGACCAATGTATTAGTTAGTTTGGGCTCTTTTTTATTTGTATATATGTCTTTTGGCCTTTCACCGAAATATCAAGATATAAGTAGGATTGCAGCTTCAGTTGTTTCTGGTATAGGTTTTTTGGGCGCGGGAGTAATACTTAGAGATGGAAATAGAGTAAAGGGACTTAATACAGCTGCTACTTTATGGTGTGTTTCGGCTATTGGTGTACTTACGGCTGCTGGTATGATTTTAGAAGCGGCAATTGGTACAGTTTTTGTCTTAATTTCTAATGTTCTACTTAGAATTCTTTCTTTAAGTATTATGAATAGAGTTAATCAATATCAAAAAGAGAGATGTACAATTAGAGTTTCTTGTAAGAAAAAGATCGAAGTAATTATTAGAACTTCTATCGCTAAATCTATCGAAAAAAATAGTTTGTTTTTAGAAAAACTTGAGCGTAATGAAATAACTGAGGATGAGGTTAAATTAAAAGCTGTAATAATAACAACAAGGGCTGAAGCTGTCGAGGATATTGTAAGTAATTTAAGTGCAGAGCCTGGAGTTACTTCTATCAGTTTTGAACATCATAAATATTTTGAGTCTGATAATGAGGATGATGGCTCAGATAATGAAGATGACTTCGACAATTAATTTATAACTTTAGAAATTTCTAAAGTTTTTTTACTATAAAAAAGGAAATGAAAATTTTATCCAGTATATATTCTATAGAGGGTGATTTTCATGGAAATATTAAAAGCCAAAAATTTGAGTAAAAAATATGGTAAGGGCGAAAATGAATTCTTAGCTTTAAAAGATGTTAGTTTATCTATTTCGAAAGGTGAATTTATATGTATTACTGGTAAAAGCGGCTGTGGTAAAAGTACTTTGCTGCACCTTTTATCAGGCCTTGACTTGCCTACAAGTGGAGAGGTTATAATCAATAATCAAAATATTTATAAATTATGTGAAAAAGATTTAACTATTTTTAGAAGAAAAAATATTGGAATTATTTATCAGTTTTATAATTTAATTCCTAATTTAAATGTTAAAGAAAATATATTACTACCTCTTCTTTTAGATAAAAGAAATATAAATGAAAAAAGATTAAATGAGCTCATTAAAACTTTAGGACTTAATAGTAAGACAAACTCTATGCCTAATGACCTTTCGGGCGGTCTTCAACAAAGAGTGGCTATTGGAAGGGCTTTAATAAATAAGCCTAAAATATTATTTGCTGATGAGCCTACTGGTAATTTAGATAGTAAGAATAGTAAGAAAGTTATGAATCTTCTTAATTATTATAATAAAAAATATAGGCAGACAATTATTATGGTAACACATGATGAAAGTTTAGCTAAGAGATGTAAGCGAAATATTGTAATGAAAGATGGTAAAATCATAGATGACATACGAAGGTAGGTATATATTAAATAATAAGAAAAGAAATTTATTTACTATATTAGGTATTGTTTTAAGTTCTATTTTACTTTTAAGTATAGGTATTTTATTTTCATCTTTAAGGGATTTTTTAATAGATAATGTCAAAGAAGAGATAGGGGATTATCATGTTATTATAAATGGTGATGTTTCTAAATATGATTTTATTTTAAAAAAAGAATATAAAAATGAAAGATATTATATAACTTATAAAAATATCTATAAAGTATATCAAAATACTAAGAAGATATGTGAAAAAGAAAAATGTGAAGGTATTACTTATAATGACAGCTTGCTTTCTTTATATGGCATTTCTAAAAATAAAAATGTACTTAGTACTTTAAAAAAAATTATTTATTTTTTAGTTTCTATCTTAAGTATTATTATATTTTTTATAATTTATAATTCTTTTAAGACAAGTTTAAATAACAGAAAAAAAGATGTATCTTTATTTAAATTAATTGGCATGAATAATAGTGATCTATATAAACTATTTTTAAAAGAAGCGTTAATTATAGGCTTAATCGGTATTGCGTTAGGTTTTATATTATCGGTTTTTACTAGTTTTATTATTATAAAGGTTATAAACTATATGCTTTATGAAATTTTTAAAGGAAAACTATTTTTAAAAATATATTTTCCATTTATTTTTATTCCGTTTTTATTTATGTTTTTAATTATTTTTTTATCTTCTTTTATACCACTTAAAAATATCAAAAAATATAAGGCTATGGAACTTTTTAGAAAAAAATATGCTATAGATAAAGTAAATGTTAGGCTTTTAAATAATTTTATTTTGTGGTTTACATATGTAAATTATAAGCGATGTAAAGATAAATATAAAAGTTTAATTATATGTATTTTTACCTTAGTTCTTTCAGTAAATATATTTTCCTTAGTTTTAAAGTATGGATTAGAATGTGTAAATAAATATGTCATTATTCCAGAATATGATTTAAGAATTGATTTAAATGAAAATTATGATATGCTTTTTAAAATAGCTAAGGATCTAAAGGCTAATAAAAAGGTTGTTTTTAAATCTTGTGAAACAGAAGTAAGCATTCCTAAAAAATACTTTTTAAATGATTATGAAAAGAATACTAAAATATTTGTTACTAATATAGGTGGTAATGAAATTATTAATAAAGTAGATAAAATAGATAGTATAGATAATAAGATAAGTCATGTGAGTTACAACTTGTTTAAAAATTTGAATGAAATTACTTTTGATAATATAAAAATAAATAATTTATCTTTATCAAATAATATACCTTTTGGTTTTAAAGAAATAGATAATGTAATAGTTAACTTAAATGAAGAAGATTTTAATAAGGTATGTGATGAATATAGAGGCAATCTATATTTAAAAACTGATTATAAGGGCTTAGATAGTTATTTAGATAAATTAATAAAAGAAAACAAATATGATATGATTTATTTAAATGTTAAAAAGTCAAAGGAGATTATTAATAATTTAGTTTTAGTGGTAAAAATATTTTTATACGGTATATTATTACTTATTTTTTTAGTAATGATTTCATCAGTTATAAGTACTATTTCAATAAGTATAAATTATAGAAGTAGGGAACTAGCTAGTATGCAAAGTATTGGATTAGAACCTAATAGTATAAATTTAAGCTTATTTTTAGAAAGTTTGATAATTAGTTTTAAAGGATGGTTTTACGCAGTTCCTTTTATATTTATAATAAATAAATATGTGTTTGAAGGAATTAAGGAAGTTTTTGTTTTTAAAACAATAATTATAAACTTAGATATTCTTTTTTTAAGCTTTTTTGTTTCATTTATTACGGTTTTTGCAGTTTTGTTATTAAGTTATAAAAAGCTTAGGAAAAATAGCTTAATTAGTAATATTAAAGTAGAGTTTTAAATTAAAAAAGTGACAAAAGTGTCACTACACGCTTGATATTATATATAACAAAATGTTATAATTTATATAGGGAATATCGGTTGTTGAGTGTCTACCTCTAATCTATATAGAGAGGAGGTTTGAGAAGAATGAAAACTAAAACTTTTACTTTAAAAGTTTTAAAACTCATTTCCATCATTTTATTTCTCCTTATCATTTTGATAATAGTAATAAAAAAATGACACTTAATTCGCATTTGAATTAAATGTCGACCAATTAATTTTGGGTAGACATTCAACATGAGAAAACTGAATGTTCCCTTTTTTATTGTATGAAGTTTCCTTCATCTGTATACATTTTATCATAAATATTATTTTATATCAAGCTCTTCTTTATATAGGATAATGTAAAAAAATATAAAGAAAACCTATTTATCAAAAATATTACTTGTTTTTTTTTTTTTTTAAGATATACTAATATTAGATAATAGAAAGAAGGTA
This sequence comes from uncultured Bacillota bacterium, assembly GCA_900318075.1. Classification (GTDB taxonomy): domain Bacteria; phylum Bacillota_I; class Bacilli_A; order RF39; family UBA660; genus Coprosoma. The sequence continues at coordinate 10,977 of ONJI01000059.1, forward strand.
AAATATGAGAGAAAAAAGGGATCAAAGAACAATACTTATAGTATCACTATTAGTAATAGTCTTAATAATGGTAGTAGGCTTTGCCGCTTTTGCGACAAATCTAACTATTAATGGTACAGCAAATATCACATCAAACTGGTGTGTAGGATTTGATAATACTAAAACA
>ONJI01000055.1 GCA_900318075.1 uncultured Bacillota bacterium
ATTATACAAATTTATTTTATCTTCATAAGTTAATTTGCTCATATAAAAACCTCGTTTCTATGTCCAAGAAACGGGGTTCATATCAAACATACTATTTTTTAATAAACACTATAATAAACTAATTATCATTATTAATTTTATCATAAACGCTTTTTAAATTAGCCTCGTATCTACTAGTAAGCTTAGGAACATAATACTTCTTACCGACTAAATTATCCGGTAAATACTGTTGTTTAACATAGCTTCCTTTATAATTATGAGGATATTTATAATCCTTTGAATTAGTTTTTAAATGATCAGGAACTTTTCCAACATTACCCATTTGAACATCGTTAATAGCAGAAGATAACGCCATATAACTACTATTACTCTTATTAGAAAGTGCCATATCAACGACAATTTCACCTAATGGTATCCTAGCTTCCGGAAGACCAACACGTTCAGCCGCCTTGATAGCTGCTTCAAGTCTCGGACCAATAGCCGGATTAGCAAGACCAATATCTTCATAAGCAATAACTGAAAGTCTTCTAAAAATAATATCCAAATCCTCAGCTACTAATAACCTTGCTAAATAGTGAAGCGCTGCATTGACATCACTACCTCTTATCGATTTTTGTAAAGCACTTATCACATCATAATAACCATCATCATTTTTATCTATATATAAACTAGGTTTATTATTAATACTTTTAAGAACATCCATCGTAACTTCATGTCTATCAGAAGCATAATAAGCAACTTCTAATAGGTTATAAGCATATCTTAAATCACCACCTGACAAAGAAGCAATATAATTAATAGAATCATCATCAATCTTAATCTTTTCTAATTCCTTAGTAGCCTTTTTTAAAGCATAAATAATATCATCCAAACTAAGCATTTTTACTTCAAAAAGCTGACATCTGCTTCTGATAGCCGGATTAATAGAATGATATGGATTAGCTGTAGTAAGTCCAATTAAAATTATTAATCCATTTTCTAAATAGGGAAGTAACAAATCCTGTTTATCCTTATTTAGACGATGAATTTCATCCATTATTAAAACTAAGCCATCATTTTCCTTTGCTTTTAAAATAATGTCATCTAAATCTTTTTTACTATTAATAACAGCATTTAAAAATTCATACTTAAGTTTAAGTTCATTTACAATAGTATAAGCTAAAGTCGTCTTTCCAGTACCACAAGGTCCATATAAAATCATTGAAAATAGTTTTTTATTCTTGATTAAATTTCTAATAACTTTGCCTTCTCCAATTAAATGTTCCTGGCCAATCACATCATCCAATTTTTTTGGCCTTATTATATCCGCTAAAGGTCTCATAGATATCACCCACAAAATATTATACCATAAGCTTTATTTAAACAAAAAGATTTGATAAAATAAAAATAGGTGAGTGAAATGCAGAAACAAATCGAAGAATTTATAAGTTATTTGTTATTTGAAAAAAAATATAGTGAAAATACTATAAAATCTTACGAAAGAGATTTAACAAAATTTAATAATTACTTCAAAAACAAAAAAATTAACGACAAAAATGATATTGAAAAATATATAGAATATATAAGTAAAAATTTAAATTCAAAAAGTGTATCAAGAAATATTAGTACTCTAAAAAGCTTTTACAAATATCTTAAATTAAATAAAGAGATAGATAAAAACCCAATGGAAACTGTCACAAATCCTAAATTAAGAAAATCGCTTCCTAAAGTTCTAAGTGAAGATGAAATAAATAAAATATTAGATATAAAATTAAATAATGACTTTGACTATAGAAACAAAGCTATGCTAGAACTAATGTATAGTAGTGGACTTAGAGTAAGTGAGCTAATTAACTTAAAAGTAAATGATATAGACCTGGAAAATGAAGTTGTTAGAATATTTGGAAAAGGATCTAAAGAAAGAATTGTCCCCTTAAATGAATATACAACTGAAGCCTTAAAAAAATACATATTAAATCATCGGCGAGAACTATTTAAACACGGAGAAAACGATTATTTATTTTTAAATAATCACGGTTTAAGAATGACAAGACAAGGTTTTTTCAAAATATTGAAAAAAATAGCAAAAGAAAAAAATATTAAAACTGACTTTTCACCACATACTTTAAGACACTCCTTTGCCACTCATCTTTTAAAATATGGAGCCGACCTAAGAAGCATTCAAGAGCTTTTAGGTCATAGTGATATATCATCAACACAGATATATACTCATATAACTGATGAAAAACTACAAGAAAACTATGAAACGTATCATCCACATGGAAAGTAGGAAAATATGGACATAAAAACCACTAAATGGAATAAAACAAATTATCAAAAATTTATCAAATATCTAAAATCAAATTCAGAAATAGAATATAGAAAATTTAATCAAAAAATAATAGCTAACAAGAATATTAAAATAATTGGTATAAGAGTGCCAAAGTTAAAAGAAATTGCTAAAGAAATATCAAAAGGAAACTATATAGAGTTTATCAAATATAACACTCACAAATATTATGAAGAAAACACCTTACATGGATTAATATTAGGATATATAAAAATAGATGAAACAGGCCTTTTAAAAATGCTTGATCAATTTATACCATTTATTGATAACTGGTCTACATGTGATACGGTATGCGCCAATTTAAAACAATTTAAAAAAATTGATATAAATAAAATAAATAAATATTTAAATAGTAGTAACCCTTGGAGTGTAAGAGTAGGGTTAGTCCTACTTCTAGATCATTATATTAAAAAAGATAATCTAAATTACATATTTAATGCATGCAACAGCATAAAATTAGACGATTACTACGTTAAAATGGCTCTTGCATGGCTCATTTCAATTTGTTATATAAAGTGCCCAGAAAACACCTTAAAATACCTAAAAAATAATAATATAGATAAATTTACCTTAAATAAAACAATAAGCAAAATATGTGATTCACATAGGATTAGCAAACTAAATAAAGAAAAATTAAAAAAAATTAAAGTATGAAATCAATAATCATACTTTTTTTATTGATTCATAACCTTAAAATAGGTGAGGGGTATGACAAACTTTATTCCTTTTATTTTGCCAACAATTGCCGGATTATCAACTCTAGTTGGTATGGCATTCATATATGTAAAATGTGATAGTGAGAAAATAGTAAAATATTCACTATCATTTGCAGCAGGCGTAATGCTTTGCGTATCTATAATTGATCTGCTTCCAGAAAGCATTAATTTATTTAGTAAATTATTAAATAAAAAACAAACATTTATATATACATTATTTTCTGCAGCAATTGGCACTACAATTCCATTTATTATAGATAAATTATTGGGTAAAAATGAAAATGAATTATATAAAGTAGGGGTATTATCAATGATTGCAATTATAGTACATAATATCCCAGAAGGAATAGCTACCTATCTTTCAGCAACAGCAAATATTAAATTAGGAATATCTATCGCAGCAGCCATAACCCTACACAATATTCCAGAAGGAATAAGTATTGCTGTACCAGTTTATTATGGAACTAAAAATTCCAAAAAAGCCTTTATTATGACATTAGTTTCAGCAATATCAGAACCATTTGGAGCCATATTTGCATTTCTCTTTTTAAAACCTATCATTACAGATCAAATTATGGGTGTCGTTCTCGCCATAATTGCCGGATTAATGAGTAATATATCATTAATTGAATTACTGCCTAAATCATTAAAATATAGCGAAAAAAAGAAAACTTTAATTTTCTTTATAATTGGAATTATATTTATGTATATAAGCATCAATCTAATAAAAAAATATTCATAAACTAATTTAAATCTAATTATTGTTTTCGTTAATATAACCATAATCCCCTTCTATATTAATAAAATAGGGGAGTAGTACTATTTTAAATAGCATATTTATATCTACTATAAAGCAAAGTATAAAACATAGTAAAAAAATAAAAACTAATGATATTAAAAATAACAATATTTTAAATCGAAATAAATGATTATCCATTTAATTAATTCTCGATAGCTTAAAATGAACCTTATTTAAACGTATTCATAAATAAAAAAATATTTAATAAGTAATAATCAAATTAGTTAAGCATTAACAACATCATAAGTAAAAATTAGTTAATTATTAATCGCAATAATTAAAAGATAAACAAAACATAAAAAACAAAATTATTAACCAAAATAAATGTTTAATAACAAAAATAAAAAAATATATAAAAGGTGAGTAGTAACACTCACCATTTTTATATATACAAGTTAACATAATATATATTATAGGATTTTTAATTGCTAACTTTTCTTGATTGAATTTCAACAATTTTTGATAATACTTCAGCTGCATTTTCTTCATTTATTTCAGTATAACCTAATTCCTTTAAAGCTTGAACTTTAGCAGAATTAATTTCCAAAGTTCGACTCATTTTTTCTTCCATTTTTTGCTCAATTTGATCAACAAAACGTTTATGTGTTGCAGCTATCTTAGATTTACTAGCTGTACCACTATTATATAAAGTTAAGGCAGAAAACAAAATACTTTCAAAAATAAATTGCTCAGTTTCATCATATACAAATTCATAAGGCTTAGTATAACCAGCAGCTTTAGACATATAAGCTAAAATAAATTTAAGTTCTTTAGAACTCTCCATTGTTTGCAGATAATGATATAAATATAACATAGAACTATATGCATTATCATCTTGATCATCCTCTAAACGTTCCTTAACTTCACCGATGATATTATGAAGAAGATCCTTTTGTTTTATTCCAAGACCACTAAATACTGCATTATTATCGGCAACATCACTTTTGTTAGAATTTTCAAACAAACTATTTACGCGCATTTCAACATCCATAATATAGTCAGTATCAACCTTAATATTATTAAGTTCTTCAGCAGTTTTTATTCCTAGAATATTTAACAAAATAACTTTTTTATCTTTTGGCCATTTATTTAAATCATCAAGTTCTAAATAATTATATATCATTTGCCTAGAAACGCCTAAACATTTAGCTAATTTAACCTTTGAAATACCGAGCTCTCTTAAAATATCATTTAATCTTTCCATTACTCTACCCTCCTACAATAATTTTATAAAAATCGGTAAAAAATGTCAAGTAAAATGTAAAGTAAAATGTAAATTTAAATATGTAAATACAAAAATAAATAATATCATAAACTATTAGACATAAAAAAACATTAATTTTAAAGTTAAAAATTAATATTTTTCTCCAAAATAAATAATTTAAACCAAGTTGTCTTTATATATTTTTTTAATAATTCCCCCACCTAAACATATTTCACCATTATATAAAACGCAGGCCTGACCTTCAGTAACAGCTTTAACACCTTGAGGGTATTTAATAAGTAAATTACCATTATCAATTTTTTCTATCAAAACATCATTATCAGGCTGCCTATATCTAAACTTAGCAGTACATTTAGAAGGCAAATCATCAAGTAAATTTACTTCCTCTATTTCGCAAGCATAACTAAGTAAATACTTATTCTCATCACCTTCAGCCACATACAAAACGTTTTTATCTAAATCTTTTGAAACTACAAACAATCTATCCTTCGTTCCCCCAATATTAAGACCACGTCGCTGACCAACTGTATAATACATAAGACCTACATGCTTTCCTAACACTTCATTAGTATCTATATTAACAATATCTCCAGGATTATTTGGCAAATAATTTTTCAAAAACTGTTTAAAATTCCTTTCACCAATAAAACAAATTCCTGTAGAATCTTTTTTATCAGCTGTAATTAAATCATACTTTTTAGCTATTTCTCTAACTTCGCTTTTATTCATCTCACCAATCGGAAATAAAACTTTCTCAAGTTGTGCCTTAGAAACTTGCGATAAAAAATACGTTTGATCCTTATTACTATCAATGCCTCTAAGTAATTTACCATCTTTAATTCTAGCATAATGTCCAGTAGCAATATAATCAGCACCAAGTTCTAAAGCTTTTTTAGCAAACATATCAAACTTAATATATTTATTACACATTATATCAGGATTAGGAGTTCTCCCCTTTTTAAGTTCATCTAAAAAATAAGTAAAAACATAATCCCAGTACTCTTTTACAAAATCTACTCTATAAAGAGGAATATTTAATTTTTTACATACTTTTAAGGCATCATTATAGTCCTTCTCCTGAGGACAAATATCGTTTAAATCATTAGGATTACCTAATATATCATTATTTATAGTACTGTCCCAATTGCGCATAAAAAGACCCAAGACTTCATAGCCCTGTCTCAAAAGTTCAATAGCAGCAACACTACTATCTACTCCACCACTCATTCCAACAACAACTTTTGCCATAAAATTCCTCCACAAGTATTATACAAGAAAAATGATAGAAAATCTATCATTTTATTAAATTAATAACAATACCCAATAAACGTGGTAAAATAAAAACTTCATAAAGACTAGTTGCAAACAATATTAATAAGGAAAATTCTAAAATGAAAGTATATCTATTCATAAAAACTTTAAAATCAAAAGTTTTTTTACATTTCATACTACTTATAAGTCTATACGAAATCATAATTGAATAAGCCGAAACCAAAATATAAATAAGTATATTTATAACATGGTGAGGCACAACATATATAAGTGCAACTATGACACCCTTAAATTTAAAATTAATTAAAATGCTGCCAATCGAAAAACCAAGTACAAAAGATTTTATAAATAAAAAAGGAAGTATTAATAATATGCCAACAATTGAAATTCCAAAAATCCAAATAATAAGTGCAAATCCTAAGGTAAAAATCATAGTATTAAAAAATGAAATATTAAATTGAAAATTACCATTAGAAACACTTGTCATAAAATTATTTAAATACTCTGTAACTAATTTTTTGTCACTTTCATTAAGTATCAAAGATAAAATAGCTCCTGCCCCTACTCCAACTAATACTAAAACTAATAGAAATACAAATAAATTTGTATTAAAATAAATTTTTGCTTTTAACTTGTCCATATATTTTTTCATATTTATCCCTCACCAAATTATATTAAAAATTTTAAAAAATATTCCAAAAAAATTAAAATTATATTATAATTATATAGAGGTGATTAAATGAATCCAATTGTTCAAAAAATAGCTATTTGGATCATGCTTATAGGAATCATTGCCTTTTTTATAGCAGGTCTATTTGTATACATCTAAGCACTTATAAATAAGTGTTTTCTTTTGGCATTATTTACTAACTGTATTTTTTTTAAAAAAGTACATAATAATATTGTAGTCTGATTATAACATTGGGAGATGATACTTTGTTTTTTAAAAAATTTAAAAAACTAGTCTACCTACTTCTTCTTTCATATTTTATTATACCAATAAATGCCTTAGCCTATTCAGATAGGATTATTGCCGGTGGTGAAAACATCGGGATAACACTTAATTCAAAAGGAATTTTAATTGTTGGAACATATGAAGTAAATAATGAATCACCAGCTGAAAAAGCAGGACTTAAAAATGGTGATATTATTAAAAGTATCGATGACAAAAATGTAAGTAACATTGAGGATATGGCCAAAGCAATTAATAGCACTAAATCCGAAGAAATAACCATCAAATACGAAAGAAAGGGTCAAATTAAAACAACTAAATTAAAACTATACAAAGATGAAAACAATGTTTATAAAACAGGTTTGTTCGTCAAAGATAGTATAACAGGAATTGGTACATTAACCTTTATAGATCCTGAAACAAAAAAGTTTGGAGCACTAGGTCATGAAATACAAGAACAGACAACCGGAAAAATACTAGAAATTAAAGATGGTAAAATTTTTGAGTCAACAGTAACCGGTGTTGTGCCAAGTTCAAACGGAAATCCAGGCGAAAAAAAAGCCGAATATAATGATGACAAAGTAAAAGGAATTGCTAGTGAAAATACCACACAAGGTATATTCGGAGATTACACAGAAGAAATTACAAACAAAAAGACATATAAAGTGGCAAAGCCCGAAGACATAAAAGAAGGAAAAGCCAAAATATTGACTGTCTTAAACAATAAAGAAATAAAAGAATATGAGATAGTTATTACGCAAATAAATGCTAAAAAGCAGAAAAACAAAAACTTTATTTTTGAAATAACCGATGAAACACTTTTAGAAAAAACAAATGGAATAATACAAGGTATGAGTGGATCACCAATTGTAAAAGACGACTACATCATTGGAGCAGTTACTCATGTTGTCGTTAATGAACCACATAAAGGATATGGCATATTTATAACTAATATGTTAGAAGAAGCTGAAAATTAAAAGAGGTACTACCCTCTTTTAATTATATTCAACACATTTATTGACGATATAATTTATAATATTTTGATCAGTAGTAGCATCGTAATGGAGGCCGTCAGGCATATTAAATACAACATTATTAAATGAATCACAATATTTAATATTTTCTATATTATCGTATTCAATTTTTTTCGTAATATATTTATTAAACTCCATTATCTTAACGTTTGTTCTTTGCTGCTTTGCATCTTTATTTATCAAATACTCATCAATAGGATTTAATGATAATATATAAAAATTAATTTTAGGATTATTCAAAGCTAATAAACGATACAAATTATAATACCTACTAGCGTGTAAAACCGCACTATTTTCATCATTCAAATCATTTACGCCCATATTAAAAATAACATGTTGTCGATATTTACTATCTGTTTTAGACATTTTATATCTTAATTCATTAAGCGCCACGTTCTCAAACCAAGATAATTTAGAACCGCTTAAAGCTATAAAAGTAAAATTAGATGGTATATTAAGTATAGAATTTCTAGAATGCATAATTGACATTCTAGAATCTCCAATAATATAAATTTTATTATAAACAATATTTTTAATGCCTTTAAAGCCAAAAATTTCATTACTTATTTTTAATTCTTCAGTATTATAATTTTTAGACTTATTTAAAAAACTACATTTAGAAAAGTTAAAAACTACAAAAATAATTAATAAAAACAAAATTATAAGTAATATTTTCCTACCATTTATACCATGTAACATATAAAACACTTCCAAACCAGTATTATAACAAACTTGAAAACAAAAAACTATTACATTTTTTAAAAGAAAAATTGTTAACCGAATCAATTACAATTTTTCTATAAAAATATGCTACAGAAATTGTAATAAGAATTGTTACAATATCATTAAATATTTTTAATTCAAAAACCGAAAACCAATTATTATGAGAAAACAAGAAAAAGCCTTCCCATAAATATATATCATAAGAGTATTTACCCATAAAGTATATATATTTATTATTACAATTAACAATATCCAATTGCATAAACGAAAGTATAATTATAGGCATTAAATGAACATATATTGCATACCTAATTGTACTAATGCCAACATTATTATATAAACAAATAAGTGCAGCAAAAGAAAAGAAAATTAATAATTTATATATATTATTTTTTAATATTTTTTTTATACTTATATCAGAAAGTAAGAATAAAAACAAGCCTATAGAAAAAGAATATTTGTATAAAAACACCCCAGCACCACTATTCCAAATTAAAACATTAGGAAACAAAAAATCAAAAATTTGATAAATAAAAATATTAATTAAAAATGTAAATAGTAAAATCAAATAATCTCTAACTTTTTGATTTTTTATCAAAAAACAAGCAAAAAAAGCAAAAAAGTAAAATATAAAATATTGAAGAAAAATATAAGAAATATACCACATTGTTTTATCAAAATTGTAATTTAAATCCAAGCCAACAAGTGTTGTAAAAATTACTTTTTTACTAAAAAACGTTCGATTATTAAAAATGTAATAAATAATAAAAATAATTGCTACTAAAAAATATGGTAAATAAACCTTTTTTATTTTATTACTAAAATAGTTTTTCAATTTGTTTTTTCTAAACGACGCAAAAATGCCATACCCACTAATTATCATAAACAAATTTACTCCCCAGCAGCCAGATTTATATATATACTCAGCATGTCCAAGTAAAACAAATATAATAGCAATACCTTTTAGGAATAAACTTTGTTGACGAGACAAAACAAAAAACTTTTCCATAAACTAACTCCAAAACTATTTATTAAATTTTTTTACTATTTCGTCAACTATTTTTTGACTTGCAGTTCCATCACCATAAGGATTAGAAGCTTTAGCCATATTATTATAAACAATTTTATTGTCAAGCAATTCTTTTATTGATTTATATATTGTTTCTTCATTAGTCCCAACCAATTTTAACGTACCAGCTTCTATACCCTCTGGTCTTTCTGTGGTATCACGCAAAACAAGAACAGGTTTTCCCAAAGATGGTGCTTCTTCCTGTATACCACCACTATCCGTTAAAATTATATAAGACTTATTTTGAAAATTATGAAAATCAAATACTTCTAAAGGCTCAATTAATCTAATATTATCATTTCCATCAAATACCTCTCTTGCTACCTCCCTAACCCTAGGATTTAAATGAATCGGATAAACTACTTTAATATCATTGTATTCATCTACAATTCTTTTAATTGCCTTAAATATTCTTTTCATTGGTTCTCCAAGATTCTCTCTTCTATGAGCTGTAAGAAGAAGCATTCTATCAGTACCAATCCAATCAAAAATTTCATGACTATAATCTTCTCTAACAGTTGTTTTCATTGCATCTATAGCCGTATTCCCAGTAACAAATATTTTATTTTCATCTTTACCTTCATTGATTAAATTTTGTCGGCTTAAATTTGTAGGAGCAAAATACATATCTGTAACGCAATCAATCATTTGCCTGTTCATTTCCTCTGGGAAAGGTGAATATTTATTCCATGTTCTTAAACCAGCTTCAACATGTCCAATAGATACTTGATTATAATAAGCAGCAAGTCCTCCAGCCAAAGTTGTAGTAGTATCACCATGAACTAAAACAATATCAGGAGAGACTTCCTTAATAACTTTTTCTAATCCAAGTAGTGCGTTAGTAGTAATTTCACTTAATGTTTGTCCAACCTTCATTATGTTCAAATCATAATCAGGAACAATTTCAAAAGTTTCAAGTACCTGATCAAGCATTTCTCTATGTTGAGCGGTAACACAAACAATACTTTCAATATTATTCCTTTTTTCAAGCTCTTTAACCAAAGGCGCCATTTTAATGGCTTCTGGTCTTGTTCCAAAAACAGATAACACTTTTATTTTCTTCATACTATTTCTCCTTATACTTAAAAATTAACATTTTAGCTACTATATAGCTAGGAAGATAAAAAATAAATGATAAAAATTTCATAGGTGAATCACGAAAAATACTTTGATTACTAATTATAGAAAAAACATTAAATTCTATACAATTTTTAAGCCTAATAGCAAACCGATATCTCTTCGACATAAATTGCAGTGAATTTGCTCTTGCGCCCTTAGGATTATTAACAACTAATTTAAGCCAATTGTTTGAAAGACCGTCTTCCAAATACTCTGCATAATAGATTTCAATAGGAATATATGCCAAATCATACTTTTCGGCAATCTTGCCAGTAACAATAACCTCGCTTAAAAATTTTTCACCATCAAAAACAGGATATGGATATTCTTTTAATATATTAGTCCTCATAACTTCACACATATCAGATAAATTGTTTTTGTTATATTTAAAATCAATCATGTTAGAAACACATTCATCAAATGGAATTTCTTTATAAATAGGATTTTTAATCTTTCTTAGAAAAACCATACCCGCAATTTTTTTGTTTGCTTTATATTTTTTCCACTTATCATTGACAATATTAATGGCATTATTATCCAAATAATCATCACTATCAAGAATAATTAGAAGTTCGCCAGATGCTTCATTAACTCCATAATTAATAGCAGAACATTTTCCACCATTGCTTTTATAAATATATTTAATACTAATTTTTTTTTGTTTAATAAATTCATCTACTACTTTTTTAGTACTATCAGTACTACCATCATCTACAATTATCCATTCAAAATTACCATCGCTTTGATTAATTAGGCTTTCATAACACTTTTTCAAAGTCTTTTCTCTATTATACGTAGGTGTTAAAATTGTAATCATAAATACCTCCCTATTTATTATAAACACTAATCAATTTCTTTTCCATAATTTCCCAGCTATATTTATTCTTATATAGCTTTCTTTCATTTGAAACAATCCTATTAACTGTTTTGTAATCTTTAAAAATTTCATCGATTTTTTTTACAAAATCTTTGGCGTCATAATCAATAACCCTTCCAATATCTTCAGAAATTACCATTTTATCAACACCAGTATTTTTACATACAATTACAGGTTTTTCTAGTGCCATTGCTTCATAAACTTTATTAGGAGCTGAATACCTATGATTTTTTATCTTAGGATTATATGTTGCAAAAAGCAAATCGCAATCTCTTTCCAACGATAAAACATCACTATATTTCAACGATCCATAATAATAAATATTTTTATAATTTTGAGCTAATCTTTTTATCTCTTGTTCATAAATTCCAAACCCACCTATATGCAATTCATAATTATCATTTTCCTTGAGCTCATTAACTATTTCCATAATTAATCTATTTTCTTGAAGAATTCCCACATAAACTATTTTACGTTTTTTAGAATTGCTTTTTATTATTTTTGAAGAACTAATTTTATAACAGTCAGGTGTATTATGAATTACAATTAATTGCTTAGGATGTGCATCTTTGATTTGTTTTTTTCGCCATTCAGCACAAATAATACTAGCATAAGCATAATCAATAATATTATCTTCCATTTTCTTGATCACTTTAGCTAACTTAGGTGACATATCACGAGATTCAGAATAATAATCATACATATCATAAACAAGTTTTTTATCAAACATTTTACAAATTAAAGAAGAAACAAATCCACAATCAAAATCACAGGCATGAATATATTCAAACTTATTACGATTTATAAACAACTTAACAAATAACCAAACTTGAAAAAAAACAAGTCCAAAAAAGGTTTTTAAATTAGCTCCATATTCACACTTATATTTAAAGAATTTAGCATTAATTTTTCTGTCATTTATTTTCAAATCTTTATAATCTTTTATACGTTTGTCCCTATCCCATCCAAATATAAGAACATTAAAATCATTTTTTAAAAGAGTATTTATTTCTTTTGAAGCTCTTGAATCATTAACAATAGAAGTACTTCTTACATAGATAATTTTATTCTTACCTTTTATATAATTGGTTTTTATCAACAAAATTGAACCAAAATAAATAATAGACTGAATTAAATATGATACTATAAGAACATAATTAATCCCATTCAAGTAATATTTATCAATAAAAACAGGAGTTAAAATAAGGCAAACAATCAATGAAATCAAAGAACCCAATAATAATGAAAAATAATTTCTAACAACAGTAAGAATCATGCCTAAAAACCATATAAAAGCTGTCAAAATTGAGACAATTACAACCCCATTAAGTAAATAACTATACTTTACAATTAAAGGCCCATATAATAACTTTAGCAAAAATTCGCCAAAGAAAGTTGAAACAAATAGTCCTACTACGCCTATTAAAATAACAGCAATAAGTACTTTTATCAAAGTCCTATAAAAATTTTTCATATCTTTAATATCATAATATTCAGCAAATAATGTAATAAGAGGATTAAAAATAAAAGAAGCTGCCACTTGAATTATTAAAGCTGGTGTAGCAACAGATGCATAATATCCTAAAATTACATCACCAAATTTTTGATTAATAAATATTCTTGGATTCATCGCAATACAATTTGCTATAATACCATAAATAACTAAAGGTAAAGATATTAATAACAAAGAAAACATACTACGAAAGCAAAAACTACCACAATCTTTTATAATATTTTTATAATTTCTAATGTCAAAAAAAACTATAAAAATAACAACGGCAAAAGTCATAACAAGCAAAGATAAAAGTAAATTATTAGTGATAAAAAGAATTAAGGAAAAAGAAACAATAGAAATAATTCCTCTTGCCGCATATGAAATGCCAATAATGTTGAAATACCATTTTTTTTGTATAGAACCATGAAGAACATCAACAAAAGCTTCTGTCATTTTATAAAGCATAAAAACATTTATACAACAAATTTCCATAAATGAAAATTTCTTAATAAAACTATAAATTAAAGTAATAAATAGAGCAACAAAAATAGTAATAATTCTAGTAAACAAATAAGTTTTTTCACTATAGCGTCCATTCATATCTGATGCTTGATAATTTCTCATATTAAATGTAGAGATAACACTAAATGTGTTAGTCACAGACATAGAAAGTGCTAACAACCCAGCGGTACCATATCCAGATAGCCATACAACAATGAAAGTTATAAGCCATTGGCAAAACAAATAAATCATTGAACCAACCGAATTATAAACAATACCCTTTTTTATTTTATTTTGTTTTTTCATTTATATCACTCGCAATTCTTTTAGCAGTACTCTTCCACAAAAATTTTTTATTTACAGTATCAAATAAAGCCTCTGCATACTTTTTTCTTAAAGACTTATCTTTTATCAATAGTTCCAATGCCTCAAAAAGTTCTTCTTCATTTTGAATCATAATACCATTTTGTTTATCTTTTATTATTTCTTTGGTACCACCATATGGTGAAGCCACAACAGCACATTTCATATAGCCTGCTTCTAATATGGCAGTAGGAAGTCCTTCAGGCCAAATAGGAGCATATACAAATATATCAGCTTTTGAGTATAATTTAGTAAGTTCATCAAAATTTAACTTACCGCAAAAGTTTATGTTTGAATATTTCGAATATTTTTCTTTTAATTCAGAAAGTAAATTGCCATCACCAGCAATATTTAACTGAATATTTTTATTATTTAATTTAACAAAAGAACGAAGCAATCTATCCAAACCTTTTTGTTTTAAAATTCTTCCTGCATAAGTAATATTCAAAATGTCACTATTCTTTTTTATAGCCAAATTTTCACCAAACTCATTTATCGAATTATACCAAACCCCATTAGCTTTAATTTTAAAATGAGAAAGCCACTTAGCCGCTTCTTCAGAAACGCCATAAGCATAATTAACAAATCTTTTTACATAACAAGTAAGAAGATGTTCGTAAATAAGACCAAAAAAATCTAATATCTTATTATCAACTGTTAAATGCTGAGAACCATGTTCAATTAAAAACACTGGTATATTTTTCTTCTTCGCATATTTTGCTCCAACCAAAGAAGTAAGATGAAATCTAGTATTTACAATAATGGCCTTTATATTATATTCATCCAAAGTATTCATTAAAGATTTATATTTTTTGTTTTTCTTTGGTATAGGATATCTACTAGTAAAAATATTATAAATAGGAATTCTAATAACATTTATTCCATTAATTTCTTCTGTGTCTTTAAGCCCATCATAATTTGATGTTACAACAACTACATTATAGTTCATATTTATAAGTTGCTTGCCAAGATTATCAGTATAACGCTCAATCCCACCTAAATGTGGAATATGATAACCAGAAAAGAAAACTATAGTATCTTTATTTTTCATGGCTATTTTCCTTTAACAAAGAAATTTCTTGAATAAGTAAAGTGATTTTTTTCTTTTGGCCTGACACTATAATAGTAAGAGACATAGTAATTAAAAGCAATATAAATATAAAAACACCAATAATCATATTTGAAATAGTTAAAAAACCAAGTGACTTAGAAATACCTTCCCAAAACCTAGGAACTAAGCCAACAAGCATAATAACAATCCCAGAAAAAAGCCAGATTAAAGAATATTTAACAGGCATCCTACCCTTTTTTAGTATCATTACAGTTATCAAAACTAAAACAATCCCAACAATAACGACTGCTAGCCTCAAATCATTAGACATTATTTATACCTCCTACTACCAACAATTAAAATTGATAAAATAACATTAACCATATAATAAACATTTTTCCATGAATGAATAGAAGATACCCCACCATCTCTTTCATTCATTTTAACTGGTACTTCAGATATTTTATAGCCTTTTTTAATTAACTCAACAGTTGTAATAGGCTCAGGATATTCCAAAGGATAACTATCAGCAAAATCACCTATAACAGATCTATCGGCAGCTCTAAAACCAGAAGTGGTATCATATATTTTTTTATTTGAAACTAATTTCATAAAAAATGAAATCAATCTAATACCCACTCTTCTAGGAAAAGAAGATTGAAAATTATCATTATCCTTTTTTATAAATCTAGAACCTATAACAAAATTAGCTTCACCTTTAATAATAGGATTAATAATGTCTTTAACATAATTAACATCATGCTGTCCATCACCATCATACTGAATCGCTATATCAAAGTTATTATCATATGCATATTTATAACCTGTTTGAACTGCCCCACCAATTCCTAGATTATGAATTAAATCAATTACCTTAATATTATTTTGTCTGCATATATAACCAGTATTATCTAAAGATCCATCATTAATTACTAATATATCATAATGAGTATTATTAACCTCATTATATTTTTTAATTTTGTTAACAGTATTCAAAATAGCTTTTTCCTCATTATAAGCAGGTATAATTAATAAAATCCTAGGGTTATCATATAGTTTTTTGTCAAACTTAATAGTACTATTCATAGTTTTATTTCCTTTCTTAATACTTAAGTAAATAAGTCCAATTATCGTTAAAGTCAAATAATTTATATATACATATCTCAGGTCTTGAGCCAAATTAATTGGGAACAATGAAACAGTATTTAAAAACATAGGGAGTAATATTAAATATAAATTTTTAACTTTATATTTTTTTGTTAAATAAATAGTTAAAATAATACAAATATATAAAATTAAACCTGGTTGATAGAAATACCTTAAAAATGAGCTAAAAGAAAAATTTATAATTTTCGTATAAACCTTTTCTAAAATAGGAATTTTACTTTGAATTAAACCGTCAAAATTCAAATAATCCCAATTAGAAAAAGGAAAAACATAAACATAACCTTCATCAATAGAATTTAATGAAAATAATAAGCTATCAGATTCAAGGTAATGATCAACTAATAAATATGGATATGAAAATACATACTTAATAAATAAATTATGATATTTCTGTTCATGATCAACTATAAAAACTTCATCAACTTTATCTGGTATATACGTTGAATTAACTAAGTACCCATTATATACTTTTTTCCAGTGTTTTAACTCTATGATATTATTTAAAAAAACCTTATCATTAGATGTAATAACATCTTCTTTAACAAAATTTCCAAAAATCCAGGTAATATAATAATTGACAGTATCTATTGAAACATCTTCCCTAGCTTGTTTTTTAAGTGCAGCATCTCTTTCCAAATAAATTTTTTTAGGTATAGATAATCCGCCTAATAATAAAATAAATACACATATAGTTATAAAGACCTTTTTTAGATCTTTTCTATTATTTTTAAATAAGATAATCATAAAAACAAAAATATATAAAATAGCAACTATAACACCATTAAAGCGATAGCTAAAAATCAGAA
Organism: uncultured Bacillota bacterium; assembly: GCA_900318075.1. Lineage (GTDB taxonomy): Bacteria > Bacillota_I > Bacilli_A > RF39 > UBA660 > Coprosoma. The sequence continues at coordinate 17,499 of ONJI01000055.1, forward strand.
ACAAAAGTACACCAATATAAACAAAATCACAAATTTCAACATTAAATTTTCGCCTTCCAATATCATAAGTTATAAAAGCAAGCATCAACATATAATAAGAATATAATACGTCTTTCCAAATAGTAAAAGAATATAAACTAATTATTGGAATAAAACTAATAAAAAATGTATATATCACCTGCTTTTGAAAATTACTTTCATTGCGCATTTTTTTACAAAAAACACTCCAAAACAAAGAGAAAATAAACATTTGAAATAACATTACAACACTTGGACTATTCCAAATTTTAGAAAGTAAAAACATAAAATATGTGCTTAAAAATGGATGATCATTATTTATTAAACCGCTTTGAACTTGAGCCCATTGATAATTACCATCATAAGGTATTATCCCAGGATAATATGCAAAAAATAATAACAAAAAAATTGCAAAAGGAATCAAAAAAATAATAACATCTTTTTTTATAGTTTTTTTTTCTTTTATCATAAAAATCCTCACATTTTCCAAAATAATTATATCAAAAATAAAATACTATCGCAATAATAATAGAAAAAAAGCAAGAAACTATATGTATAGTATCTTGCAAAACTACTTTCTAAATCTTACACTAAGATCTACATTACCATTTATACCTATAACACTTCCTTTTGAAGTATATTGCCACATATCATAGCTACCTTTATATGTACAATAATTATTATATTGTGCAACCCATCCAACATATTGTTTTGCATAATCAGTAAAATAATCATTGATAAAATTCGTACTAGCATATATTTTAACATCATATCCTAAAGTACTTACGGAAGAAATATAAGTTTTTATAGCTTCTTCCATACCAGGTTTGCCTAAAATGTCAGCTTTAGAACGCTCCTCTAAGTCCCAATATATTCCCAAAGTGGGCTCAATATTATACTTATTAATTAATTTTTTCGTAAGCTCAGCCTCAGTTTCAGCTTTATAAACACTATCAGCATAACTGTATAAATAAACTCCATAAGGAATACCTAGTTTTTTTAAAGCTTGAATATTAGTAGCTAAAAATTGATCTTCTTGAAATTCGAAACTTCCATAGCCAAGTCTAACAATAACACCATCAACATCGCTTTTATTTTTTAATTCTTCCCAGGCAATCGCCCCATTCCATTTAGATACGTCAATTACTTTGTATGCTCCTTTAACAATTAAAACACCTAAATCATTAAAATAGCATTTTTCACCTTCAACAATTGCCCATCCTTTTATATAAGAACCATCAGACTTCAAAAAATAGGTTTTTCCATCTTTAAATTGCCAGCCACCAATAAGTTTTCCACTAACATCAAACTTATATTCCAATCCGTCAATAGTAAAAGTACCCGTTTGCATTACTCCATCTTCATCAAAATAATACATATAATTATTAATAGAAAACATTCCAGTTCTTCTAACACCATTTACTCGGCTGAAGAAATAAGTCTTATTATCTATCGTTTGAAAACCAGTTTGCATTACTCCATCTTCATTAAAGTAATAATAACTTCCGTCGATAGAAAACATGCCAGTTCTTCTAACACCATTTACTCGGCTAAAGAAATAAGTCTTACTATCTATTGTTTGAAATCCTATTTGCATTACTCCATCTTCATTAAAGTAATAATAATTTCCGTCGATAGAAAACATACCAGTTCTCATCTCACCAGTCATTCTACTAAAAAAGTAAGTCTTTCCATCTATTGTTTTAAGTCCTAAAACTTGTTTACCACTTTCATCAAAACAAATTTTCTTGCCGTTAACTTCTATGATCCCAGTTTGCATTACCCCATCTTCATCAAAATAATAATTATTTCCATCAATAGAAAACATACCAGTTCTCATCTCACCAGTCATCCTACTAAAAAAGTAAGTCTTTCCATCTATTGTTTTAAGTCCTAAAACTTGTTTACCACTTTCATCAAAACAAATTTTCTTGCCATTAACTTCTATAATCCCAGTTTGCATTACGCCTTCTTCATCAAAGTAATAATTATTTCCATCAATAGAAAACATACCAGTTCTCATCTCACC
>ONJI01000053.1 GCA_900318075.1 uncultured Bacillota bacterium
ATTCTCCTAATTTATGACCAACCATATCTTCTGTTACATAAACAGGAATAAATTCTTTACCATTATGAACAGCAAATGTGTGTCCAACAAATTCAGGATAAATTGTAGAACGGCGAGACCAAGTTTTAATTACCTCTTTTTTACCAGATTCGTTATTAGCTTTGACCTTTTTCATTAAACTTTCATCAATAAAAGGTCCTTTTTTTAAACTTCTAGCCATTTATAAATCATCCTTTCCTTATTTTCCTCGGCGAACAATTAACTTGTTTGAAGCCTTTTTCTTATTACGTGTCTTATATCCAAGAGCAGGTTTACCCCAAGGTGTAACTGGTCCTTTTCTACCAACAGGAGCTCTTCCTTCACCACCACCATGTGGGTGATCATTAGGGTTCATAACAGATCCACGAACTGTAGGTCTGATTCCCATATGTCTTTTTCTACCAGCTTTACCTAAGTTAACAAGCTCATAATCAGCGTTTCCAACTTCACCAACTGTAGCACGGCAAACGCTTAATACCTTTCTTACTTCACCACTAGTTAAACGAAGTAATGTATAATTTCCTTCTCTACCAAGGATTTGTACGCATGAACCAGCGCTTCTAGCCATTTGGCCACCTTTACCAGGCATTAATTCAACATTGTGAACTAAAGTACCTTCTGGAATATTTGCAAGTGGTAAATTGTTACCAACTTTAATATCGGCATTTTCGCCACTTTCTATTTTCATTCCAACTTTTAAACCATTTGGAGCAATTATATATCTTTTCTCTCCATCGGCATAATTAATTAAAGCAATGTTAGCACTTCTATTTGGATCGTATTCAATTGAAGCAACTGTTCCAATAATACCATCCTTGTTTCTTTTAAAATCGATGATTCTGTATTTTCTCTTAGCGCCACCACCATGATGTCTAACGGTGATTTTACCTTGATTATTACGACCACCAGATTTTTTTATTGTAACAACTAATGATTTCTCAGGTTTAGTTTTTGTAATATCTTCATTAATCAAAGTCGTCATACCACGTCTACCATTAGTCGTTGGTCTATATGATCTAATCGCCATTTTTGTTCCTCCCTTGAGTATTAATTAAGTTCGATTGAACTTCCTTCTTTTAATTTAACAATTGCTTTTTTAACTTTATTTGCTCTACCAACATATCTTCCAACTCTTTTTTTCTTGGCATATGTATTTAGAGTATTTACCTTTATTACTTCCACATTGAAAAGCTTTTCAATAGCCTCTTTAATTTCTGTCTTGTTTGCTTTTGGATCTACACTAAATACAAATGTATTGTGTTCTCTAGCAAGCTCAGAACTTTTTTCAGTTATAATTGGAGCTTTTATAATGTCTCTATATCTATCCATTAAGAAAGCACCTCCTCTATGGCTTTTACTGCATCTTTAGTAATAACTAAATAGTCAGCAGCAATAACATCTAAAGTATTAATTTCATCATTTTGAAGAAGTTCTACTTTTGGAATATTTCTTGAAGCCAAAATTAAATTGTCAGATAGTTCATGAGTAACGATTAAAACGTTTTTAGATACTTTTAAATCGTTTAGAACTTTAATCATATCTTTTGTTTTGTTAGTTTTTAAATCTAAAGCATCAACAACTATTAAAGTACCATCTTGAACTTTATAGCTAAGTGCTGATTTAAGAGCCAAAACTCTTTCCTTTTTATTCATCTTTTTACCGTAAGTTCTTGGATGTGGTCCAAATACGACACCGCCATGGTACCAATGTGGAGCTCTAGTACTACCTTGTCTAGCATGACCAGTTCCTTTTTGTCTCCATGGTTTTCTTCCTCCACCACTTACTTCACTGCGTGTTTTCGTATCAGCTGTTCCCTGTCTTTGAGCACTTTGTGCAAGAGTAATTGCATCATAAAGTACTGCATTGTTTGGAGTAATACCCCATACATTTTCATTTAAGGTAATGTCACTAATTTTCTCGCCTTTAAGGTTAACTATTTCACTTTTTTTCATCAGTTTTCCCTCCTAGTTTTGAGCCTCTGCGCTAGCAGTTTCTGAAGTCTCTTCTGCAGATTCTACTTCTGAAGATTCCTGAACTTCTGGAGTTTCTAATTCTGAAGCTACTGTGTTTTCTACCACTTCAGCATTTTCAGAAGTTTCTTCCACACTCCACTTTACAAGTTCAGCTCTTTGATTGACTTTACCTGGGTTTTTAACAGCACTTTTAATAATAACTAATGATTTTTTAGGGCCAGGAATATTTCCTTTTACTAAAATTGCATTGTTTTCTACATCTACAGCAACAATTTCCAAATTTTGAATAGTTACTGTAAGTACTCCCATATGACTTGGTAACCCTCTACCTTTAAATACACGCATTGGTCTCATAGTACCAAGTGAACCAGGTCCTCTATGATAATGTGAACCATGTCCCATTGGCCCTCTTTGTTGACCATATTTTTTAATTGATCCTTGGAACCCTTTACCTTTAGAAGTTCCAGTTACGTCAACGACTTCTCCAACTTCAAAAATATCAGCTTTAATTTCTTGACCTAGAGTATAATCGCTAACATTTACACCTCTGATTTCTTTAAAGAAGCGCTTAGGTGTAGTATTTGCTTTGCTAGTAATACCAGCAGAAGCCTTTGTCGCAAGCTTCTCTCTTTTTGTATCAAAACCAAGTTGAATAGCTTCGTAACCATCGTTTTCTTTTGTTTTAATTTGTGTTACTACATTAGGAGTAACTTCAACTACAGTTACAGGAATAAGTTTCCCATCTTGGTTAAATACTTGAGTCATTCCAATTTTACGACCTAAGATTCCTTTCATATTTTTTTCCTCCTATAATTTAGTTTTGTTTGATTTGAATATCAACACCGCTTGGAATATCTAGATGCGATAATGCATCGATAGTCTCCTTACTTGGATTATTGATATCAATAAGTCTTTTATGTGTTCTTTTTTCAAACTGTTCACGTGAATCTTTATATTTGTGAACCGCTCTTAAAATTGTGATCTTTTCAACTTCAGTTGGAAGTGGAACAGGTCCGCTAACTTCGCCGCCAGTTCTTTTAACTGTATCAACAATTTTAGCGCAAGCTGCATCCAAATTCTTATGTTCAAAAGATTTTAATTTAATTCGAACTTTCGCACTTGACATATTGTATCCTCCTCTCGCCTATATCTAAGTATAGACTTGCTCCGTGTAAAAACCCAATAGCTAGTTTAAATATTTTGCAACTTAACCTGGCGTATCGGCAACCTCACACATCTAAGCACGTCACACACTCAAAATTATACACAATAATCATATGAAAATCAAGCATTTTTTTTACTTTTTTCAATATTTTTGTATAAATTCTCGGTCATATTTCAAACAGTGCCTCAAAAGTTAATTTAATAAAAAAGATTTTATGTGATATAATTTTATTGGTGATATGATGAAAGTAACAATATTAGGTTCCGGAGCATACGGTTGTGCTTTGGCGACCATTCTAAATGATAACAAACACGATGTAACTTTATGGACTGCTTTTGAAAAAGAAGCAAGTAGTTTAAGAGAGACATTAGAAAGTCCAAAATTACCTGGCATAAAACTGCCTAAAGGACTAACTTTTACTTCTGATATGAAGAAGATCAAAGATTCTGATTTAATCATTATAGCTATTCCTACAGAATTTTTAAATGAAACTGCCCAAAAATTAAAAAAATATTATAGTGGTGAACCAATATGTATAGCTACTAAAGGAATAGAACAAGGAAGCTGCAGATTTGTCTATGATATAATAAAAGAAAATTTAAATGCAGAAAAATTAGCCGTTATATCTGGGCCTTCTTTTGCTATAGATATTGCTAATAAAGCACCTGTAGGCCTTGCTCTAGCATCTCAAGACAAAGATACGATTGAAATAATAACCAAAGCCCTATCTAATAAGAGATTCAAACTTAGAAAGACAAATGACATTATTGGTGTAGAAATATGTGGAGCAATTAAAAACGTTATAGCTATTGCCGCAGGAATTATTGCCGGTATGAATGTTACTGAATCTACTAAAGCATTATTTATAACCGAGTCCATTCATGATATTAAATCACTTATCAAAGGCTTAGGAAGTGATGGTGACACTGTTTTGACATATGCTGGATTTGGAGATCTTCTTTTAACTTGCACAAGCGAAAAAAGCAGAAATTATTCATTAGGCTTTCTAATAGGAAAAGGTGCTTCTAAAGAAGAAATAGATGAATATATTAAAGAAAATACCGTTGAAGGATTATATACTTTAAAGGCGATAAACGACCTAGTAAGTGATAAAGACGTCGAAATGCCAATTATAAATTTGATTGAAGAAATTATATATAAAGGAAAAAAGCCAATCGAACTTATTAACTTTTTGATAGAAAAACCATAAAAGATTCCCATAGGAATCTTTTTTATTAAAAAAAGCTTATTCAGCTTTCTTATCAAATCCATATTTTTTGTTAAATTTTTCAACACGGCCAGCCTTTTTAACAGCTCCTTGTTTTCCAGTAAAAAATGGATGACATTTATCACAAACCTCAACTTCTAATGTAGGTTTGTTTGATCTTACTGTGAAAGTATTACCACATGCACAAGTAACTTTAGTATCCATATATTCAGGATGAATACCTTTTTTCATACTATCTCTCCTTCCGCCATGGCTTAAAATAAACCATAGAAATTCATAAGCGAGTATATTGTAGCAAACATTTTTTTAAAAATCAAGTACCAAATAAAATTTTATCAGAAACTTCAATTACTTTATCTCCTATATATTTGCAACCACTTGAATTTAACCTTATATCATCATTCTGCATGTTCCTTGATACATCCATACCACTTATATCAACAAACTCTACATCATATTCTTTGCAAATTTCTTTATATCTCTTATTTAAATAGTCTACGACATCATCTATATCACTATTATTCATAGATTTATAAGGATTATAATAACCTATAAAAACAATGTCCTCTTTACAATATTCTCTCATTAACTTAAATAATTTTTCTAAATCTGAAGTCAAATCGTCTATATAGTCATAAATTTCATTATAGAAAGTTTCATTATCTTTTAACTTTGCAAAAACATCATCCGCACGTATGCTTAAGGTTACTAAATCCGCTTTAATTAAAGCATTTTTTAATGTAATACTCTTAATTTTATCATTACTTTTTATATCATTTATTAAATCAGTTATTCTTTTATCACTCTTTGAATATTCGTAGACATACTTTTCTAAAACACCTTTTGTTTTTAAATGCTTCTGCACATAAAAAGAATAACCATAAGCTTTGTTTTCATTTTCGTCAGCGATTATTTTAGCAGAGTCACCCAAAGCTAAATAATAAACCTCTCTATCCATATTAGCCAAATATATAATAAATACTGAAAGCAAAACGATTCCTGACACCAATATTTTTTTCATTTTTCACCTCAAAAAAAGTAGATTAAATCTACTTTCATTTTATTATATTTTTATAAATTTATTCACTTTCAAGCCACATTTTAGCACCAACATTAGTAAGCTTTTGAATTAAATCACTATACCCTCTAAGTAAATGTTTAATATCAGTTATTGTCGTTTCACCATGTGCGGATAATGCTGCCAAAATTAATGCCGCTCCAGCTCTCAAATCACTTGTTTTAACAAGCTTACCACTTAGTTTGGTAGGTCCATAAACAGTAATAGTATCCTCATTTATTACTATATTCGCGCCCATTTCATTCAAATATTTAGTATTTTGAAATCTATTTTCATATATTGTTTCTTTTAAAGTACTAACACCATCAGCCATAAGCAAAAGTGTTGTTATTGGCTGCTGAAGGTCCGTTGGAAAACCAGGGTAAACAGCTGTTTCAACATCAATAGGTTTTAAATGCTCTACCTTATTAGTAATTACACTATCTTTTCTAATTTCAAAATTAGCCCCCATCTGTCTCAATTTATCAAAAAAGCTAGTTAAATGATCAGGTCTAATATTGCAAATCTCTAAATTTTTACCATTCATAATACCTGCTAAAATATAAGTCCCAGCTTCTATTCTATCAGGGATAACTTGTATTTTCCCACCATTTAATTTATCAACACCATTAATCACTATTTTAGAAGTATCTTTACCTTCTATTTTAGCACCTGCATTATTTAAAAACTCAATTAAATTACCTATTTCTGGCTCAGTAGCTGCATTATCAATCGTCGTTCTTCCTTCAGCAAGTACCGCTGCTAGCATTATATTGACTGTCGCCCCTACACTAGGAAAAGGAAGTCTTATGTCAGCCCCCATCAATTTATCAGCGGTTATAGTATATAAATCGCCAACATTGCTTACTCTTGCACCCATTTTTTCAAAACCGTTTAAATGAAAATCAAATGACCTTTTACCGATTGAACATCCTCCAGGTAAACTTATCACAACTTTTTTATATTTACCAAGCAATGCTCCCATAAAATAATATGATGCCCTAAGCTTAGTAGAATACTCATTGGTTATATCTTTATTAACCATATTTGATGTATCAATATGCAAACTACTACCTTCAAATTTTAAATCCACATTTAAATATTTTAAAATTTCCTCTAAACTAGAAACATCAGATATTTTTGGCACTTCCTCAATAATAACCTTATTAGAAAGTATTGCAGCAGGTATCAAAGAAACCACACTATTTTTAGAACCACTTATATAAATTTTTCCACTTAAAGTCTGCTCTCCTATAACCTTAATCTTATCCATAAAATCACTTCCATTTTTTTAGTATATAATATACCCCTTCTATTAACATTATATCATTTAATCCGTAATAATTTTACAATTTATTATTTCTTATTAGCCAAATTTAAAAAAAATCTTTAATAACCTAAAAAATAATTAGTTTTTGTAATTTTTATTTGTCCAAATAACTAAAAAATAAAACCTGTGTAATATCAATTAATAAAAATAATACTTTATATAAAAAACAATAATAAATTATCATCTTTTAAAAGGCATAGCACACTCCGACTATTACTAAAATAACACCACCAACTACTGTGGATACTTTTCCAACTAATCTTTCGATTTTGTTACCTAATGATAAACCAATAAAGGTAAAGAAAGAACTTGTCAAAGCAAACACAAAAGGAGTCAAAAATAAATTTGTGTTAATTTCTGTCAAAGTGATGCCAACCGAAAAGCTATCTATACTAACCGCTAAAGCAAAAAGAAAAAAATCCGGCAATTTCAAAGGTTTAATTTCTCTTTCTTTGCTAAAAGATGATACAATCATCTCTCCTCCAAGAAAAGATAATATAATTAATACAATAACATCTGGATTTATTTTTATATAATTTAAAATAACATTACCTATAAACAAACCAAGCAAAGGCATAAAAAAATGAAAGGCCCCAGTTATTAAGGAAAGAAGTTTATTATCCCTACTACTCATACCCAAAGTACCGTAAGCCAGTGACATGGAAAAAGCATCCATACTTAAGCTAATAGCAATTATAATTACCAAAAATAAATTCATAAAAAGCCTCCTATAAAATAATATGGGAAGCTTTTCTTTTTAAGACAAATATTTTTCAAGTATTTCACTAACTATAGATTTATATTCAATATCATCATTTTCTGAAGCCTCTATCAAACATAATGGTGGAAATAGCACACACCACCAATTATCACCTTCACCTCTACCTAAAGTTACAATTAAAGATTCATAATACCCTTCTTCATATTTGACTCCCTTATACTCTTTCATAGGAAAATAATTATAACCATAATTAACTTTATAACCTAAGTCATATTTTTCACCATTCAAAATATTTTCAACATCCTTATCTATTAAATATAAATTATCTAAAATTATTTGTCTAGCTTCTTCACTACTTTTAGCATTCTTAAGTAAATCATACATAGTAATTTCTAGATTATCCCTAACCTTTCTTTTAATAAACTGATCGTAATCAGAGTTACTGTTGGGTATTATTCTTATCCTTAAAGCATCATTTGGAATAGTTAAGCTTTTAGCCATACTATTAGAAATAAATATATAAAATAAACTAATAACCATTAACAATATTGCACATTTTTTCATATAAACACCTCTAATTAATAATGCTTCATTTTATAAAAAAATATACAAAAAGTGCGATCTTTTAATCTCGCACTTATTATTCTACAACTTTCAAGACTAGTCTATCTTCATCACCATCAATAACTTCTATCTTACCATTTTCATAAATACTAAAGATACTAGGAATTTCGTCTATGAAGTATTCTTTACCATTTACTAAAAGTTTATATTGAAGTGAATCACTACCCAAACAGGTACCTTCTTTACATTTATCAATAATAGAAACCAATTTAATATTAGTATAATCCTTATTTGCAATCTTTACTAGTTGATTTTCCTCTAAACTAAATTCAGAATTTAATTGAATCTTTTTATTTCTATCAAAGAAACTTATCGAAACAAAAATCGAAAAAGCTATAGTAAACAAAACAATAAATATAAGCATACTTTTTTTCTTCATATTCTCACCCCTTACTTATGATAACTTTCATTATTACTAATTTTATAAGCTCTATATATTTGTTCTAAAAGTATAACTCTAAAAAGTTGATGCGGAAAAGTCATTTTAGAAAATGATAGTAAATAATTACTCCTTTTTTTAACATCCTGAGAAAGGCCATAAGAACCTCCAATTACAAAGGTAAGCCTAGAATTATTGTTAAAAACTTTGCCCATCTTCTCCGCAAACTCTAAAGAAGAAAGACTCTCCCCAGCAATATCCAATGATACTACATATTCGTCATCCTTTATTTTTGAAAGTATTTTCTCGCCTTCAACTTTTACCGCCTTTTCTACATTAGCTTCATCAGAAATTTCTACTATATCGACCTTAGTATACTTAGATAATCTTTTCAAATATTCATCTATTGCAAGCGTAAAATATTTTTCCTTTATTTTTCCTACACATACTATTTTTATCATACTTCCATAAGCTCCGTATTTTCCTTTTGTTTAGCTATCTCAATCTCCGGAATTGTTACTTTTTTATCTTTCAAAGTTTCTATTAAAGTTTCTGTAGCTATTTCTGGGGTATTATTTTCCTCACTCAAGTGAATTAAGACAATTTTCTTTGTATTTTTATCTATAAACTCGGATAAATAATATGCACTATCTTTATTAGATAAGTGACCCTTATCACTTAAAATTCTCTGCTGTAAATGATAAGGATATTTACCTTCTCTAAGCATTCTTATATCATGGTTGCTTTCAAATATATAGAGATTTTTTCCTTTTAATTTATTAAAATTTTTAACATGAATATAACCTGTATCAGTAATATGTACGATAGATCTTCCATTACTTGTAAACACATATCCATGTGATTCAGCTACATCGTGTGATGTTTTTATAGGAAGAACATCCAAATCTTCTATAACTATTTCTCTATTTATATAAAAATAATTATCTATATCTATTGTAAGCTCACTATGCATTTTTTCGGTAAGATAAACTACCGGATGATATTTTTTAAGGAAAACCCTAAGCCCAGCAACATGATCTACATGCGTGTGCGTTAAAAAAACCATTTTTATATCATGCGGATCAACACCAATGTTTTTTAAGGTTCTTTCAATATAAGCACAACTTGGACCTAAATCAACCAAAAATTTTAACTTTTCAGTTTCAATATATGTCGAATTGCCTTTGCTACCACTAGCTAAAATACTTGCTTTCATCGATACATCGTCATCGGATCTATTCGGCAGTAGTTACAGCCTTTCCATATTTCGTAATGGACATGTGGTCCAGTAGCTACACCAGTCATTCCGACATAACCGATAACTTGTCCTCTAGAAACCACGTCTCCCTTTTTAACCGCAATTTTTGACATGTGTCCATATAAAGTTAAATATCCATTATTATGATTTATAATAACGTGATTTCCATAACTATAATGATAATTAGCCTCCTGCACTGTTCCATTATTTGTCGCATATATCTTTGAACCATATCCAGTACCACTTATATCAAGGCCTCCATGAAGTTCACGCTTACGAGTAACTGGATTAGTTCTCCATACATATCCACTACTAATAGTCCATCCACTATCAGTTGGCCATCCCCAGCTAGTCGTACTACCAACCTCTGGAATATATTTATTTCCTTTAACAACAATCTTAGTAATAGGATCTTTTAATACTGTTTTATCTTGGCGGTCCACATATACTATTGTACCATTAATCTTTTTTTCCTTTTGTGAAATCCTATCAAGACCATTTGCTCCTTGTTGAATAACTTTATCTTGCCCTTTTACCATATTATCATCGTATCTTTCTTCAGTTCCATATTGACTTTCAATGTCTTGAACAACATACGATTCTTCGACTATTCCAATTTGTGGATTTGTCTCAGAAATTATAAGTTTTTGGCCTGGATAAAGCAAATTATTTTTGCCGGTTAAATCAGTGTTAGAAATTAAAACTTCCTCCGGACTAATTTTATTATTAAAAGCTACATTCTCAATAGTGTCGCCAGCTCTAACCTCATAAATAGTCTCTTTATGTTCTTTTCCATAAAGTAAATAATGTGCAAGATCATTATGATCAGTATATATCATAGAATTAACTGGAATATTGGATTTTTTCACTGTTATATCTTCATTAACATAGACACTTTGAATATTTTCACCAGTCGTTTCAATTTTAACTTGCGTCCCATCTACATAAGCTTTATATTTGTCTTCACCAATAAAAGTGTCAATCAATTTTTTTATTGCATCACTAAAAATAGTCTTATCAAGTACATAAACACTCTGAGTTTCTATCTTCTCATCATCTGTTGTTTTTTTTATTTTAAATTCATACCCAGAAATAGTAAAATCCGCTTTTTTACTAAGCTTCTTATATATGGAAGAGATAGAACTTACTTTATTATCATATGTCGTGATTTTTTTTACAACAAGTCCCTTTGGTGAATATATTTTATCAACGCCAAACTTTTTTTTATAATATTCACCATTCTTATCTATATAATCATCTAAAGCTTTTTTTGATTTAATAGTTCCAAGTAATTCATCATTTAAATAAACCTGATAAAAATTGTTAGGTTCTACATTTCTGCTATACCCAAAGCCACATACAAAAATACTCAAAAACATGACTGATATAGTTATTAATTTTTTCATCATACCACCTACTCACTATTTTCCATATTGAAAAATGAACTTGTATTTCTTTTGAATACTAAATTAACAGTAGCTGTTGGTCCATTACGATGTTTGGCAATTATAAATTCACTCTTACTTGTATTCTCATCAATAGCTGTCTCTTTATTATAATAATCATCTCTATAAAGAAAAGCTACAATATCGGCATCCTGCTCAATTGAACCAGATTCCCTCAAATCTGAAAGTAATGGTCTTTTTTCTTCTCTTCCTTCAACACTACGAGAAAGCTGAGCGAGTGCTATAACCGGAACCTTTAACTCCATTGCCATTGTTTTAAGTGATCTAGATATTTCTGATACTTCCTGTTGTCTTTGTCCTGCATATTTAGACGAACCACTAATTAGCTGTAAATAGTCAATAATAATTGCATCCAGTCCATCTTCAGAATTAGCAAGTCTTCGACATTTAGCTCTCATTTCACTAACTGTAATTCCTGGTGTATCATCGATAAATATCTTAGTGTCGGCAAGTCTACTTATAGCTTCGTTAACTCTTTTCCAATCTTGATGTTCAAGTTTACCTGTTCTAAGTTTTGAAGCATCTATTTGTCCAACTGATGAAAGCATTCTCGAAATAAGCTGTTCAGCCCCCATTTCCATATTAAATAAAGCAACACTTTTTTTAGCATTTAAAGCCATATTAACCGCCATATTTAAAGCAAATGCAGTTTTACCCATCGCTGGACGAGCCGCTAATATAATAAGTTCGTTTTCATGAAACCCAGAAGTAAGTTTATCGATATCATAATATCCACTAGGCACTCCAGTTATCTCGCCCTTCAAAGAAGAAAGTTTTTCCAAATCAGCCTGAGCCTTAAATAATACATCTTGGATTGTTTTAAATTCGCTTCCTCGTCTATTTCTAACTACTTCAAATATTTTCTTTTCAGCATCATCTAATATTTCCCCTATATCATCTGTAGAGGAAAAACCAGAATTGGCAATTTCTGTACCTGCTTCAATCAAATTTCTTCTCAAAAATTTTTCTTCAACTATTTTTATATATTCATCAGCATTAGCTGCAGTAGGTACTGAACTTATAATTTGCGTTAAATACTCTACTCCACCAACTTGATTCAAAAGCTTTTTGCGTTCTAATTCTGCCGTAACTGTTGTAATATCAATTGGTGACTTATTATCAGCTAAATTTTTGATAACTTCAAATATTTTTTTATGAGAATCTAAATAAAACATATCTTTATTTAGCGTCTCTACTATTTTTTCCAAAGCTCTCTCGCTTAAAAACATCGAACCAAGAATTGACTGTTCAGCATCTATCTTTTGCGGCATCGATTTTTCATTCATCACTATCACCTTACTTATAAAGTTCTACTTTTAAATTTGCTTCTACTTTTTTGTGCAAATTTATTTTCACATTGGTAGTTCCCAAATTATTTATAGGAATGTCTATCCTTATTTTTTTCTTATCTATTTCTATTCCTTTTTTTAAAAGTTCTTCAGCTATTTGCTTAGAACTTATTTTACCAAAGACCTGATCATCTTTACCTGTCTTTACTTTAAATTTTATAGTCATTTTTTCTAACTTTTTCTTTAGGCTTTCACACTCTTTAATAAGTAGCGATTCTTCCAAAGCTGCAGCCTCAGTTTGATTATGCAAAACTTTTGAACTAGTCTTAGTTTCCATAACCGCTTTTTTATTATTTATAAGATACATTCCATATCCATCTTTGACACTTATAATATCGTTCTTCTTACCTTGTTTTTTAACATCTTCAAGCAATATAACTCGCATTACTTATCCTCCTTAACAATTTTAAACAGGACTTCTCTCCTTATAACATTATACTATATTTTATCAAAGTTGTCCTATGTATGCAAAGAAAAACAGGAAAAACCTGTTTTAATTTTTATTTTTCTTTATAATTGAAATTATCTTTTTTGGAAGTAATCCTTCCTCATATAAAAATATTATAAGTGCGATAATTATAAAAATAAAACCTAAAATAGAAAATAAAGTCGAAATGCTTTTAAAAGTATTCGGAATCACAATACTCATGCCACACCATCCTTCTAATTATAAAATAATATATTAAAAACTAATCAATTTTTACTTCGCAGTCTATCTACAAATTTTTTAATTTTATTAAGTCTATGATATAAACCTGATTTGGTAATTTTATTACCTGTTTCTAAACTTATTATTTGACTAAGTTCAAGTAGTGAAGCATCAGGATATTTAACTCTATAAATAGCAGCTTCTGCTTCTTTTTCACTTAATAGTTCAAAAGCATCACTTTCTTTTAAAAATTCAATATCCTTAATTTGGGCATTTGCTGTTTCAATCGCCCTATCGACATTTGCCTGCTCACAGTTGTTAAGTCTATTTGTCATATTTTTATGGTCTCTATAAATTCTAATGTCTTCATAATACAAAACAGCTTTTGTCGCTCCTATAATTCTTAAAAAATCACCTATCTTTTCTGCTTCTTTAATATAAACCATAAACCTATTATCTCTATGTAATATTTTACTATTTAAATTAAATCCATTTAAAAGTTTTTGAACAAACTCCGCATACTTTAAACTATTTAAATGAAATTCTAAATGATATCTAGATTTTTTAGGATCATTTACGCTAGCGCTGACTAAAAAAAGTCCCCTTAAATATGCTCTTACTAATTCCTCATCCGACCAAATAAAATCATCAGGGACCACATCATTTATTCCCAAAGATTTAAGCACATAATTTATATTATGCTTAACTTCTAAAACATACAGCATTTTTTTATTATAATTATATCCTTTACGAACTGATACACTAGGATAAATTTGATATATACTTTTAAATAAAGAATATATTCTACGTGCTACACTGCTATTTTCGGTTACAATTTTTATTTGTTCATTAAATTCATAAGATAATCCTACAATTGCCGAAAGCTCAGATATGTTTTCAGCTTCCATAAAGTCTAACTTACTTACCTCATCTTTGACTTCTCCTGTAAATGACATATCATCACCTTCTTAATCTAACAAATATGAAATAATATCAATTGCTACTCTTAAAGTATTATGCCTTATTTTACCATCTACTATTGAAATATAATCGTTTTCAATAGTATCAACACACATTTCATCTATGTTTTTTCTATCTGCCATTACTAGATCTTTTTGTTCTGTTGTTTCATATTTTTTAATAATGTTATCATCGATATGACCAGTATTTATAACCACTGCATCAATTTTTCTCTTACCTAGATATTTATTTATAAGCTTCACATGGTCTGTAACAAAGAAATTGTCAGTTTCCCCTGGTTGCGTCATTATATTGCACACATAAATTATCTTAGCCTTTGACCTATCAATTTCCTCTATAACCTCTTTACATATTAAATTTGGAATTATACTGGTAAAAAGACTACCCATACTTAAAATAATCGCATCTGCTTCTTTTATTGCTTTAAGAACATCCTCATTTACTTTTGGTGTTTTTTCATAATAAACTCTTTTTATCTTTTCCTGAGACTCAGTTATATGATGCTCACCAACTACAACATCACCATTTTCCATTTCGCCAATTAAGGTAACATTATCCTCAGTTAACGGAATAACTTTTCCCTTTAGTCTAAGTAAAGAATTTACAAGTTCTATCGCATTTGACATATTTCCAGTAATATCATCTGCTCCAGTCAAAAGTAAGTTTCCAATCGTATGTCCATCTAAATCACTAGAGGTATTAAATCTATAGTCAAACAATTTACTAACATTCTCTTCATCTTCCGATAAACTTATTAAAACTTTTCTAATATCCCCAACTGCTGGTATATTAAATTCTTCCCTAAGTCTTCCAGTACTGCTTCCATCATCACAAACTGAAACAATTGCTGATATATCAAAAGGCAATTTTTTAAGACCTCTAAGTAATATACTAAGGCCTGTTCCTCCACCTAAAACTGCAAGTTTAGTCATTATCACCACTCCTTTTTTCTACATTATATTTTGGTAATTTTAAATAACTAAATAACCATATTCCTAAACCAATTATAACCATAATAACAGAAACTATCTGAGCTACTCTGAAAGAGCCTAACATTAAACTATCTGTACGAAGGCTTTCTATAAAAAATCTTTCAAATCCATACCATACAAGATAAAAACCTGTTAAATAGCCTTCTTTCATAAATTTTCGGTTTTTTAAAATAATCATAATAATAAAGCCCAAAAAGCACCAAATAGATTCATATAAAAATGTTGGAATATAATAATTTCCATCAATATACATGCCCTTAATTATAGTTTTAGGCAAATGTAAACTGTTTAAATAGCCTAAAGTAGTAACCGGGCCATGAGCTTCTCCGTTAAAGAAATTTCCCCACCTACCTATAGCTTGTGCACATATTAGACCTATAACCATAAAGTCTAAAACTAAAATGACATTTATGTTTTTCTTTCTAGAATAGATTATTGTACTTATAATACCCCCTATAATTCCACCATGTATGGCAAGACCGCCTTCCCACACTTTCAAAATATTTATAGGATTTAACATATAATAATCAAAATTAAATAGGCAATAATAAAGCCTGGCTCCAATTATTCCAAATATTATGACATAAAAGAGTAAATTTTCAATCTCTTCTTCATCAAAGCCGTGCTTTTTACTTTCACATATAATCAAATTGAAAGCCACTATAATACCTATCAATATACAAATAGAATATATATGAATAGAAATAAAGCCAATATTAATTACTGGACTCATATTATGCATCCTTTCTTTCGATTTTTTTAAGTATAATCTCATCTAACATGACATTCAAAACAGAAATTAATATAGATGCACATACAGCATACCAGATCCCATAAATTGTAAAATGATTGCCTAAAATAAAGCTAACAAGTTTCAAAATTATTAAATTAATGAAAGGATAAAATAGTCCTAAAGTAACTCCAGTTATCGGAATAGTAAGCCATACCAAAAAAGGCTTTACTGTTATATTTAATAAAAATATAAGTAATGTTGCAAGAAAACACCACAATCCATAATTAGAATTATCTATATAAATTGTATTTCGAAACAAAAGGGATGTTAGCATAAGTATTAAAGAATATCCTAAAAGCTTTATAATCAGACTCATTAATTTTCTAATAGTTTTTTTCATGTTTTCACCTACTACCAATTATACCACATTCTTAAGAAAAATATTAAAAGAAGTAAACTATAAAGTTCACTTCTATTCGCTTTTCATTTCAAACAAAATATCACGAAGTTCCATTGCTCTTTCAAACTCTAAATTTTTAGCCGCATCTTTCATTTCCTTTTCGATATTAATAATCATAAGTTCTCTATCTTTCTTAGAGATTTTCTTTTTCTTTTCCTGAACTTCAACATTATTAGAAATAACATCTCTAATTTCTTTAACAATTGTCTTAGGAACAATACCATGTTCTTCATTGAATTTTTCCTGTATGCTACGTCTTCTATTGGTTTCCTTAATAGCAACATCCATTGCCGAACTTACTTCATCGGCATACATTATAACTCTACCACTTGCATTTCGTGCCGCTCTTCCTATTGTTTGAATCAAACTTCTCTCACTTCTAAGAAAGCCTTGCTTATCAGCATCCATAATAGCTATTAAACTTACCTCAGGAATATCAATTCCCTCTCTTAGCAGGTTAATTCCAACAACTACATCATATTTTCCACTTCTTAAATCATGAATAATTTGTAATCTTTCTAATGTTTTTACTTCATTATGCAAATAAGCAACTTTAATGTCAAGCTTTTTCAAATAAACTGTAAGTTCCTCTGCCATTCTAATCGTTAAAGTTGTAATTAAAGTTCTTTCATTTTTGTCCATTTGTTTATGAATTTGATCTACTAAATCATCTATTTGATTAACTGTAGGCTTAACTTCTATTTTTGGATCAAGAAGTCCCGTAGGCCTAATAATTTGTTCAATAACCCTATGATTACTTTTTTCAATTTCATAATCCCCAGGCGTGGCAGAAACATAAATGACATTTTTTAATTTTTTTTCAAACTCATCGAACTTTAAAGGCCTGTTATCAAGAGCACTAGGTAGTCTAAAACCATAATCAACTAATGCTTGCTTACGCATTCTATCACCATTGTACATCGCCCTAACCTGTGGGAGTGTAACATGCGATTCATCTATTACTAGTAAGAAGTCATCACCAAAAAAATCAATTAACGTCGTGGGTGAATCTCCAGCTTTTCTTAAAGCAAGGTGCCTTGAATAATTCTCAACCCCTCTACAAAAACCTGTTTCCGAAAGCATCTCAATATCATAATTAGTCCTTTCACTAAGTCTTTGATATTCAAGCAATTTATTTTCACTTTTAAATTTTTCAAGTTGTTCTTCTAGTTCCTTTTTAATATTCTCTAAAGCAATTTTTAATTTATCTTCACTAGTTACAAAGTGGCTAGCCGGAAATAAAGTATAAGATTTTTTATCAGTAATTATAGTTCCTGTCACCAAATCGAACTCTGAAATTCTATCTATTTCATCACCAAAGAATTCCACTCTAATACCTTTAGAATGCTGACCTATTGGAACAATTTCCAGTATATCTCCTCTTACCCTAAAAGTTCCTCTTTTTAAATCAATATTATTTCTTTCATAAAGCATATCAATTAGCTTTTCAATTATCTTATCCCTGTCAACATTTTCGTGAACATTTAAAAACAACACCTTTTCCCTATAATCTTCTATTTCACCAATACCATAAATGCATGAAACTGAAGCTACTACAATTACATCCTTATGAGCTAAAAGAGAGGCAGTTGCTGAGTGTCTAAGTTCATCTATTTCATCATTGATAGATGCGTCTTTTTCAATATATGTATCAGTTTTAGCCACATATGCTTCTGGCTGATAATAATCATAATAAGAAACAAAATATTCAACGTGATTATTTGGAAATAACTCTTTAAATTCTGAATATAACTGCCCCGCTAATGTTTTATTGTGTGCGAGAACTAACGTAGGCTTATTTATTTCTTTTATAACATTAGCAATAGTAAATGTTTTTCCAGTACCAGTAGCTCCTAATAATACTTGTTGAGTCTTTCCTTCATTTATACCTTTAACTAACTCTTGAATAGCTTTCGGCTGATCACCGCTCGGTTTATACTTTGATACAAGGTTAAACATACTAACACCTCCTACCTACCACATATTTTAACATTTAACACCTAAAAGTACAACAAAAAAGAAGCAATAAACGCTTCTTACTTTTTAGTCTTTTCCTTTGAAGGCAAAGTCTTGCCATTCATCTTTAAATAGATAAATAATCCAACCACAATAGCAATAAGTCCTATAGAAATAAGTGGTCTAAATCTAAACCAAGCAATTGCAATAACAATTAAACTTATCGCTAATCCTAAAACAAATGATACAGTACCAGTAGCTACTCCAACAATACTTCCCAAAACAGGAACTTTATCTGCTAACTTTTGAAGTGGATTAAATAATGATCCAACACCCATAATTACACATAGTATTCCAACTACTCTTAAAGCCCATTTACCAAAGTTGTTTTGTTTTGAAATAATTTGGAACATATCAGAACCATTATATTCTTCTTCATATAAATTAAAGAAATTTTTGCCTTTTTTAGTTTTATAAACTTTAAAATGACTATCACTTTGCATTGCTAAAACACTAACGTATTCAGAATCATTTTCATAAAAACTAATTCTTAAATCTCCAACTTTAGGACCATCTTCAGTAACATTAGTATAATAAGCTTTATCAACAGACATTCCATGAGAAGTAGCAACTTCTTCACTTAAATCTTTAATTTGCTTTTTAGTAGACAATTTTTCTAGTAAATTTTTTGTCATTTCAAAAGCTCCAAGTTTTATATCCTCACCATAATACTTTTCTGAATCATAAGGTTTAGTTGTTGGGTTTTCATGACCTTCTTTTTCAAACTCAGATGAATCAATTATTTCATCGCTCCATACTTTTTTATAAGTACAGGTCTTCTTGTTATCATCATCAGACTCACATTTTTCTTGCCATTGATACATTTCAACGCTTCGTCTTAAAACTGCACTTTTACTAGTGATATTGAATTCACTATCAACTGCTGGAAATTCAAAAGTAATTTTTCCACTAGTTGCAACTAACTTACCATCATTTTTACTATCAACTTTAGTACTTTTAACATCTTTATAGTTTTTTAAACCCTCGCTAACACTTCGAAGATTTCTTACATTATTTCCTTCATTCCACCATAATAATAAAATGCCTATAAAAAAAACTAATAACCCTCCGCCAACAGTCTTTCCTTTATCTTTCATAAATACACCTCTATTCAGCATCATAATACTAAATTTAAATACATAAGTCAATAACTAAGCCAAATGTTAATTTAAATATAAAATGCAACCCTTTTAGATTTAAAAAAGGACACAAATTCCTATAAAATATCTTTCATCTAAAAAGAAAGGAATGTGTGTTCTAAAAGATAATACAACAAATAGAAATCAATACCATCATTTAACCAAAGAAGATAGAGTTAAAATATAAACATTATCTAGTATCAAATTTTCTCAACATAAAATACCCAGCTTATTACTATATAGATGTTTAACTAGTGTTTTGCTCTTGACTTTTAATCAAGAACAGTTTAGCAAAAAAAGACCAAATGGTCTCTTCAACTAACTTTTTGTTTTATCTTGTAAAGCAATTAACTTATTAACCTCATCCTCTGAATATGTTAAACCTTTTTCAATATTACCTATTACAAAATCAAATGGCATGTCTGTTTTAGCGCGTATTTCATCATAACTTTTTAGTAACATTTGAATACTTTTTTTCTGCTCCAAAGTTAAATTATCAGAAGAATCATTATCTGGTAATGACAAAATGAATGTTCCATTCTGTCTTTCTAAGGAATTAATTTCAAAATCAAGCGAATAATTTTCCATAATTCCTTTAGATTCCAATTCTCCTAAATATCGCGATTTTATACCAAAATAAACAGGAAGTCCAAAGGAATTTAAAAGCTTTGCAGCCTCACCAGATCCAAATTCATTTAACATCGGAAGCTCCATATAAAGAGTAAGAAAATAAGAAAGCACATTGTCGTGATCTTGAGATTGATCTATCTTAATGAATTTACCATCTTTTAAAATAATATAGCCAGCATCTAAAATAGTTGGATTTGGCTGACCAACCATATAAAATTTTCTGCCTTTCAGATTCGTTACTTCTATTACATCCTCTTCGTTAAAATGACTTTCATAAAGCTGTTTTAAACTGTCAAGATTATCTATATAATCCATTATTTTTCCTCATCCAAAACAAGATTATAGAAAAACGAAGCAAGCAATGCTCCAACTATAGGAGCAACTATAAATAGCCATGATTGAATTAACGCATCGCCACCTTGAAGTAAAGCTGGAGCTATACTTCTAGCAGGATTTACTGAAGTTCCAGTAAATGGTATTCCAATTAGATGAATCAAGGTTAAAGTAAGTCCTATAACAATTCCAGAAACAGTTGAATTCTCTTTTTTACTAGTAACAGCTAAAATAACCATAACAAATACAAAAGTTAAAATAATTTCAATAGCTAAAGCTATCCAAACATTAACTTCATTACCATTTGGAAGCATACCGCCATATCCATTGGCTCCTAAATGTTTAAAACTTCCTAAACATAGTCCTAAAAGTAATGAACCAAATAAAGCTCCCAATACTTGGCTAACAATATACCAAGCACACTCTTTATTATCCATTCTTCCAGTAAGTCTCATAGCTAAAGAAACTGCTGGATTAATGTGACATCCAGATACATTACCAATTGAGTAAGCCATTGCAACAATAACAAGTCCAAAAGATAGCGATGTTGCTATAATACCTGCTGGCGTTGAACATCCAACAACTACTGCCACCCCACAAGCAAAAAAAGTTAAAGCAAAAGTGCCCACAAATTCTGAAACATATTTTTTCATTTCAACATCCTCCTTAAGAACATTATAAATTAATCATAATAATAAGTCAAAGTTTATCGATGTTTTCGACAATTAAATTATAGAACTTATCTCTATATTTTTGATAATTTTTACCATTTTTAATCGTCCAAGCTAAAACAGGAATTCTTTTCATGTACTTTAAAATCTGTTTATTATCAGATAATTTATAATTACATGATATGAAATCAGGCTTGCAAATAGCACCAGCAATAAAACTTTGACAAAGTTTTTCTATAATAGTTCTATGCTTATCACTTATAAGTAGTCCTCTAATATACTTAGGACGATTTTTTCTAAACCATCTAACAATAAACGGATTAAAACTCTTAATACAAAAAAGGCCATTATAATTATCAAGTAGTTTTGAAACTTCTTTTTCAAGAAGTCCTACTTTTCTATCGTATTTTAATTCGATTATAATTGGTACTTTTCCATTTATAAGCCTTAACACTTCATCTAAAGTTGGAATCTTATAATTCGAATTTTTTAAATGAAGATTTTTTATATCATCATATGTACAATCACAAAGATTTTTATTAATTCCAGTCATTCTAAATAAATTGTCATCATGAAAAACTATAACAGTATTATCTTTAAGCAAATGAACATCAAATTCAATAATATATTTCTTTTTTAAAGCAATTTTAAATGCACAAATCGAATTTTCTGGCACTTCCATATTATGAACTCCTCTATGAGCAATTAAACTGCTTTTTAAAAAACATAAATCCTTCATATAATTCCTCCTAATTTAATATTGTTATCTTATTTCCACTACTTTTAATAATTTTATCTTCTTTTAAACGCTTAATTTCCCTCATCATTGCTGATCTATCAATAGATAAATATTCTGCAAGCTCAGTTAAATTAAAAGATAAATAAAACGTTTTCGAAAAATATTTTTTAGATTCATTATAAAAATATTCAAGCAACTTTTCTCGAGTTGTTCTTCTAGTTAAAATATTAATTCTTTCATTTTGATAGTACACTATATCGTTCATTATATTTAAAAGATTTATCAAAAATTTCTGATAATATATACTCTTTTTCTGATCTATTTTCAAAATATAATCATAATCTATAAATACAATTCTAGCATCTTCCTTAGTTATAATATCATATTCCGGATTATCTAGAAGCGAAAACTTAGTACCAAAAACAGAGCCTTCCTGTAAATCAGAAATAATTATCACATTACCATTATGATCTGTTCTAATAATTTGAGCGCTTCCGCTTTCTAAAATACCTATTAGATTAGATGAGCTAATTCTTCCTAAAAGACTTGTATTTTTCTCAAAATCAAGACTTATCGCCTCTAATTTTTTTAAAATTTTTCGTTTTTCAGATGCGCTTATATTCTTGAATATATTAGTCATTTCACACCTCTTATAAATATTTTATAATAATTTTTAAAAAGTTGCAAATGCAACAATATAGTTTATAAAAATATGCTATACTTGGAATATAAAATAAAGGAGAGGTATGCTATGAAAGTTATAAAAAGAGACGGACATATTGTAGATTATGATCCACAAAAAATAATTGCTGCTATTGGTAAAGCCAACAATGAAGTAGAAGACGAAAATAAAGCCAGTGAAAGAGAAATTAAAAATATCGTAAAATATATAGAAGGATTAGGCAAAAAAAGAATGCTTGTTGAAGATATACAAGATATTATTGAAATGCGACTTATGAAAATTGGTAAATTTGAACTTGCCAAAAAATATATTACATATAGATATACAAGAGAACTAGTTAGAAAAAGTAATACAACCGACCTTGCTATTAAAGAATTAATAGATGGTGAATCAGAATATTGGAACACCGAAAATTCAAATAAAAATGCTAGAATTGTCACAACTCAAAGAGATTATTTAGCAGGTATTACAAGCACAGATATCACTCGAAGATTTTTACTTCCAGATGACATTGTAAAAGCTCACGACGAAGGAATTATCCATTTCCACGACGCCGATTACTTTGCTCAAAATGCACTTCACAATTGTGACTTAATTAATCTAGAAGATATGCTTCAAAATGGCACAAACATCAATGGTGTAATGATTGAAAAACCACACAAATTCATAACCGCCATGACAATTGCTACACAAATAATTACAGCTGTATCATCAAGTCAATATGGTGGATGTACGGTAACTATGACTCATCTCGCACCATTTGTCAGAAGTAGTTATGAAATATATTTGGATAAATATAAAAAGAGAGGATTTAAAAAAGCCGAAGCTGAAAAATATGCTAAACAAGACCTTAAAAAAGAAGTTGAAGACGGAGTACAAACATTCCAATATCAAATAAATTCAATGACTACAACAAATGGACAAGCACCTTTCTTAAGCGTTAACCTATACTTAGGCGAAACTAAAGAATATAAAGACGAACTTGCTATGATAATTGAAGAAATATTAAATCAAAGAATTTTAGGAATGAAAAACGAAAAAGGTGTATATATCACACCAGCATTTCCTAAACTTCTATATGTGTTAGAAGAAGACAACATAAAAGAAGATGGAAAATACTATTATCTAACTGAACTTGCAGCCAAATGTACAGCAAAGAGAATGGTTCCAGACTACATTTCTGAAAAAGTTATGCTTGAACTTAAGAAAAATGAAAATGGAGAAGGGGATTGCTATCCTTGCATGGGGTGCCGTTCATTCTTAACTCCTGATAGATCAATTAGTAGAGGAAATGTTGCTAAAGCTTTAAACTATGTTGAAGGTAAAGGTAAATACTATGGTAGATTTAATCAAGGTGTAGTTACTATCAATTTACCAGATGTAGCATTATCATCAGATAAAGATATGGATGACTTCTGGAAAATATTAGATGAAAGACTAGAACTATGCCATAGAGCTTTACAAGTAAGACATAAAAGACTTTCTAAAATTACTTCTGATGCCGCACCTATTCTTTGGCAACACGGCGCATTAGCTAGACTAGAGAAGGGTGAAAGTATTCATGATTTACTTCACCATGGCTATTCAACTATAAGCTTAGGGTATGCTGGTTTATATGAATGCGTTAAATTTATGACTGGCCATTCTCACACAGACAATGGAAAAGGAAAAGAATTTGGCCTTAAAGTATTACAAAGACTAAATGATAAATGCGCAGAGTGGAAAGCAGCTGAAGATATTGATTATAGTGTTTATGGAACACCAATTGAATCTACTACATACAAATTTGCTAAAAAATTACAAGAAAGATTTGGAAAAGTAAAAGGAATTACTGATAGAGACTACATTACTAATTCATATCACGTTCCAGTATTCGAAGAAATTGATGCCTTCACTAAATTAAGTTTAGAAAGCGAATTTCAACGTCTAAGCCCAGGAGGCGCTATATCTTATATTGAAACGCCAAATTTATCAAACAATCTAGAAGCAGTTATGGAAGTAATAAAATTTATCTACGATAATATAATGTATGCTGAATTAAATACCAAATCAGACTACTGTCAAGAATGTGGTTATGATGGTGAAATATTAATTGATGATAATCTAGAATGGTACTGTCCAAATTGTGGAAATAGAAACCATGATACTTTAAATGTTGCTAGACGAACTTGTGGTTACATTGGAAGTAATTTCTGGAATAAAGGTAGAACTCAAGAAATAAAAGAACGTGTTCTTCATATAGATAATAAGGAAATATAAATGAAATATAATAAAATAAGAAAAATGGATATAGCAAATGGCCCTGGAATAAGAGTTTCCATTTTTATGCAGGGATGTAGTTTTCACTGTGAAGGATGCTTTAGTGAAGAAACATGGGACTTTAATGCAGGAAAAGAATTTACAGATGAAACCATAAACCAAGTTATAGAATTATGTAAAAATCCAAACATAAAAGGCTTATCAATTCTTGGTGGAGATCCACTTCATCCAAAAAACATTGAAGGTACAACAAAACTAGCAAAAACATTTAAAGAAAAAATACCCGATAAAAATTTGTGGGTATGGACAGGATTCTTATTCGAAAACATAAAAGAAAAAGAAGTCTTAAAATATGTAGATGTTCTAGTTGACGGACAATTTAAAATTAACCTTAGAAATCCAAAACTAAAATACTGTGGTTCTACAAATCAAAGGATAATAGACGTTCAAAAATCCTTAAAAAAAGGGGATGTAGTTCTATTTTATAAAGAGGAGTTTGCATAATATGAAAAGTAGAGGATTTGAAATAGTAAAAGGTTGGGAAGATAAAAATATAAATCTTCCTGTAAGAAAAACAGCAAATTCGGCCGGCTATGATACTGAGGCAGCCGAAGATACAATCATTCCACCATTTAAAAGTGGAGATAAACCAACTTTAGTAAAAACTGGGATTAAAGCATATTGTAAAGATAATGAATGGATTATGGTTGCCAATCGCAGTAGTAATCCTGGAAAAAAGCACCTAGTTTTAGCCAACGGAATTGGCATTGTCGACGCAGACTATTACGGAAATGAAGATAACGATGGACATATTATGTTTGCTTACTTTAACATGTCAGATGACGATGTGATTATTAAAAAAGGTGACGTCATTGGACAACTATTATTTATGAATTATTTAACTACAGATAATGACAGAGCAGAGGGAATCAGAAAAGGTGGTTTTGGTTCAACTTCAAAGTAAGATTAAATCTTACTTTTTTGATATTTTATTTAAAGCAAATATATGATATACTATAGATAAAAGGAGGTTAATCATGATTAAAAAAAGAGAAATAGTAACTTGCGTATTATTAAGTTTAATAACTTGTGGTATTTACAGTATTGTTTGGTTTATCAATTTAACTGATGATGTAGCTTATTTAAGTGAAGATCAGGAATTTAGTGGTGCAAAAGCATTTTTATTCACACTAATTACTTGTGGAATTTATGGTTACTTTTGGGCATATAAATTAGGCAAAAACATTTATAAAGCTCAAATCAAGCATAACTTACAAGCTTCTGATAACTCAATGCTTTTTGTCATATTACAAATTTTTGGTCTAGGCCTTGTTAACTACTGTTTAGCGCAAAACGACATTAATGAAATGGCTATAAATAATATGGTAAATTAAAAATAAGAAGGTTAAAAAATGAAAATTACATTTAATAAAGAAAAAATTTGTTTAAGTATTAAAATAACATCAATTCTACTTTTTATATCTATTATATTTCTTTATTTAAATCATAAATTTTCTTTTTTTATTCCATGCATTTTTCACAAAATAACTGGTTTTTGGTGTCCTGGATGTGGAATCACAAGAATGTTAATATCTATTTTAAAATTAGATTTTTATCAAGCTTTTAGATATAATCCATTATTATTTACATTATTGCCTTTTTTTAGCATATATGGGGTTGCTTATTACATTAACTGGTTAGAAAATAGACAGTTAAACCTTCCTAAAATAATATGGATTATATTACTTATAATTGTTATATTTTTTATGATCTTAAGAAATATTCCAATGTTTAGTTATCTCGCACCGACAGCAGTATAAATATTAAAACAATAACACGTTTAAAATGTCAATAATTATAATCTGATGTAAAAAAGGTATAGAACAAATAATTCTATACCTTTTTTTACTTATTTTTTTAATAAATCTCTAATTTCAGTAAGTAATTCTAATTCTTTTTCATCGTTAGATTGTTCAGTTTCAATAGCTTCTTCAATTGAATCTTTCTTAACCGCATCTTGTAATTTATTCATTGCTTTTATAATTAAGAATAAACAGAACGCAACAATTAAGAAATCAACAACAGCTTGAATAAAAGAGCCATAACCTATTTTTGCAGTACCAACAACAATACTCAAATCACTAAAATCAAGTCCTCCAATAATAACACCTATAATGGGCATTAATATTTTTTCAACTAAACTAGTTACAATTTTTCCAAAAGCACTACCAATGATAACACCAACAGCCATATCAACGACATTGCCTTTTGAAATAAACTCTTTAAATTCTCCAAAACCCTTTTTTAGTGTATCCTTACTAACCTCTTTTTTCATTTTTTTTACTCCTCTCTATATGTTAGTAATCTATAGTCATTAAAAACTATACTAAATTAAATTCCAAATACTACTATCCTATTTTTTTATTATCTTACGTATAATCTTTTTAGTCTTTGGACTTCTGTAAGTGTTGTTTTCTCTAATTACCTCAGGCAATGAGTAAAAATGTTCATCACTTACATTTACTATTATATCACGAAGTTCAGATAATCTAAACTTAAATAAAGCAAAAGTTGATAAATCAGATTCCCAACTATCCTCATAACTCAATATCTCTTCAATTATCTCTTTCCCTCGTTCGTATAATTGCTCATCTTTATCAAACGCATATTCAACGTCACTAAGACCTATAAATTTTGAAGTTATATAGTCACTAGGTCTTTCAATAAGTTTATAATTGCCTTTAGCTACTATATAATCATCAAGCAAAATACCATTTACAAAGAATAATTCTTTACGGAGTTTTTTTAAACTTTTCCTTTGATCATTGTTTTTTGCATCACATATCACTTTTTCAAATAATTTTAAAGCCTCAACTAGATGATTTTGACTTATAGAAGAATAACTTTTTTCACTCTGAATAGGGGATAAATCCAAATGTTGAAAAAATGGTACTATATTATGAATTCTATCATAAATAAGTTTTTTCTTTCGAACTAGTTCTTTTCCTGAAGCATCGCTTTGAAAGAAAAATTCCATATCGCGAACAAGTAATTCTTCAACAATATCAACTACTTTATAATTAATACTTATATTTTTTATTAATTTCTTTTCAATTTCAACTAAACTAGTAAGCTCACTTATTTTAGCATCCGTTTGGATTTTATCAAAGTCTATTTCATCAAAAACTTTCAATAATTCCTCTTCAACCTTTATAAGCTCAATCAAATTATTAGCTGTTGTATCATCTATTGTAATTCGACTAGGATTAGTCTCAATATATTTTTTAGGCTTATCTGGTCTTTTTTCTAGCTCACTATCCACTATATCCTTAAGTTGCATAACAAGATCATTTTCTTCATTTATACCTTTAACAATTTCAGAAACAAATTCTTCAAATCCACATAAAACTGGAGTATCCATCTCATGTAAGAAAAATCTAAGTCTAATAGAATCTTTTACAATAATCGAATTTAACTCTGGAGAATTTTCGTGAAACAAATTACTAAGAATTACAAGAAAAATTTCCTGCGCCATGTTATATAGTTCATCATTTTTTATGGCTTGAAAATTCTCAATTGACAAATTTAAATAATTTCTCATTTCCTCATCAGATTTAAAACTAATTTTATCTATACTAAATGAGTTATTTGTCAAAATATCACCAACATTTTTATAACTATAAGATATAAAATATTGGGTACTTGTAAAAACATCGTCGAAAGAATTATTATAATTTTTTTTAAGTTCTTCTAAATAGCAGATATTTTTCACATTTAAATTATCACGAATCATAATTCGATAACTATATTTGTCAATATCATCTAATTCAATACCTTCATCTTCATATATTTCCATATCTTCTTCATCTAAACATATGTTAACTAAATCGATCATAATATTACCAAAACGATTTAAAACAGAACTTGCCAAAACATCATTATCAAAAAAATTACTTTGATTATGAGAAACCAAATCGTAAACATACTTAATAAATTCACTATTTTGAGGAATCTGATTTAATAACATATTTTCTTTTTTCAAAAGCATCTTAAGTTTTTCTATTTCTACATCACGCATAACTGAATTACAAGAATCTACCTCAAGTTCACTAAAAATCAACATATTCTGAAAGCTTTCAAAAATTTTAGTTTCTATTTCAATCAATTTTTCTATAATTTTCATATTAACACTATATTCCATTTTAATACTCCTTCTTGGGCTCAATATGGCAATATAATAGCACAATAAAAAAGAAATATCAATTATTTATCTTTGATATTTCTCTTTTTGCAATATACTTAGAAATATTAAAACCTTGAAGGTCATAAGAAGTATCTATAGATTTATCTAAATAATTATATAAAGATTGTTTTAAATTATAGTCATTTGTATTTTCATAAAGAACAATAAGATCTCTTACATTATCCGTATGATAATTTTCAAGATACTCAATATCAATATCTTTATTATCAAAATATCTTTGAATATTTCTCTTTGCTATAATACTGTCTATATTTATGAAATTAATAGCAGTATAAACAGTTATTATTATAATTATAAAAGATTTTGTAATATTAAACTTATTATTTATAATATAAAGAATAAGAGGAATTATCAAAATTATCTCAGTAAATAAAGTAATATATACAAGCAGTCTAAGTAATGTATAACCATACATAGATTCATACAGATTCATTCTTAAAATAGACGAAATAATTATGACAAAAGTGAAAATAACCATTATAATAGAAAGGACATTTATCAAAATAGTTCTATCATCAGTCTTATTTGCTTTTAAAACAATAATCATATTGATTAAAGAAACAAGCATCAACTGAAAAAAACCTTCTCTTGCATACTCTGAATAATTTATGTTTAGTCCAACATAATGAAACATTAATGACTTAATTTGAATAATGTCAAAAACAAAATATATTACGTTTAAGACAATCATAAGTATGAATATTGTTTTATTATCATTATTTTTAGTTTTTGAAATGTATGGCTTTTTAGTAATAAAATTACCAGATAAATAGTAAAGTGTTGCTGAAAAATAAAGAAAAAATAACGCTGAAGAAAATACTTTCCATATAAAGTTATTAATATCAAAGCTCTCAAAAAAATCCCTTGGCATTTTTAAAATATTACCAACCAAATTATTAAATTCCATATCAGATGATGTAAGTAACATTAATATAATAGCTACAATTGGAATAACAACTAAAATAGAAACTAGATTTTTTAATACATTATCATTAATATGTAGCTTTTCTGATATATCCTCCTTGAATTTTTTTATTACTAAAGAAAACTTTCTAAACGGTTCAACTAACAAATTACAAATATCAGTAACAATATTTTTTAAATTAAAATTAGGTTTAATAGTTAAGACAAACATAAGTAAAATTAAAATAGGTATAACAAATTGATTTAAATAATAGAAAAATTCATTATTGAAAAAGAGATAGGTTAAAGAAAGCAAAACAATCGGAATCATAAGTAATAAACATCTACGATTTTTCAATAATTTATATTTTTTTAAATAATAATATATAAAATAAAGTAGGGGAACTATAAACAAAATAACCGATAAACCATATTGATCATTATAAAATAAAAACATGTTCCATATAGACAAAAGCAAAATAAATAAACTATTCATTTTTCATCATTAACTCCTTCAAATCTTATATTTAGCGATACTATCATATAAATATTTGTTTATAAAAACAACAAAATAATTATTTTTTTCCAAACAAAGTAACAATTACTTATTTATAGTAATTGTTACTTTATATTGATTAACTAAATCAATTTCATCAACATTAATAGAATATCCTGATTGTTCAATTTGATCAGCACAGTCCCTAAGTATTTTTACTATTTCAGTAAAATTAGGTTTTTCTTTAATAACCTGTTCATTTTGCAATTGATTAGAATTCTGATTTAGAAAAGAAGGATCTTGTAAATTAGAAGTTTCTTGTACAGCAGTTTGATAAATATTCATATCAGGAATATTATTAATAAACTTTTTATTTTCTTCTTCTATCTTTGGTAAATCATGGTTTCTTAAAGCATCAGAAACAACACTTGAAATTTCACTTTGAGATTCATTAGAAACTGATGGTGCTGCAAATGAAGTAGGATCAGAAAATGATGGTGAAGCAACGTTTTCATTTTGAGGTTCAATTGAAACTGGTGATGCTGCAAATGAAGCAGGATCAGATAATGATGGTGAA
>ONJI01000052.1 GCA_900318075.1 uncultured Bacillota bacterium
AGAACCAACTCCAGAACCAACTCCAGAACCAACTCCAGAACCAACTCCAGAACCAACTCCAGAACCAACTCCAGAACCAACTCCAGAGCCAACTCCAGAGCCAACTCCAGAGCCAACTCCAGAGCCTGAACCAACTCCAGAGCCTGAACCTTCATTTAATCCTGTAATATCAACTGGAAACGATGCTAATATTCGTGTAAACTCATCTTTGAATGGACTTGTCAATGGTTTTGTAAATGTTGGATTAGCAAGTAGTCTTTTAGGAGCAGCTGTTTTACTTGATAAAAAATCTAGTAAAACAAAGAAAAGTGCTGTAGTTGATGGCTATATGCTTGATATTTTGAATAGAACAAAACAACCTAAACAAAAGGTTAATGTACGTTTGTAAGGAGGGGATATATATGAAAAATATGAAAAAAATATGTAATTTATTATGTTTATTATTAATTGGTATTACGTTTGTATTTACTGGAGTTAATCCAGTAAATGCAGCACCTACTTCTACTGTTATTAAACAAGAAAAAGTTTCTAATGCTTTAATCGGAGATAAAGACGATCCAAATATGAATTATAGCTGGGCATTTTATACAACGTCAGATGGAAATGTTGCCTATTGTATAGATCGTACAAAGGATTGGCCAACAGCTGCTGGAATTACTATGACTCGTACTGGTGAAGCTGATGCTGGTATTAAATATATTTTAGAGCATGGTTATCCATATGTATCTGTTGGTGGTCAAAATGACCAAGAAGTTGATAGATATATTACACAAGGCGCTATTTGGATGTATTATGGTCAATTTAGTGATACATTTAACAGTGCACCTGATCCATTAGGATTAAGAGAAAAGATGCAAGCTTTAGTAAATAAAGCAAGAGCTGCTTCTCAATCTTCAACAGAATTAAATTTAAATGCTAGTTCTACAAATATGACTTTATCAAGCGATGGTAAGTATTATGTTTCTGAACTTACTTCATCAATTGCTGCTAAAGTTAGTGCGACTGGTGTTGATGGTGTTATTGTTACAGATGCTAGTGGTAATAAAAAATCAAGCTTTGGTGCTGGTGAAAAAATTCTTGTTAAGATTCCAGCTAGTTCTTTAAAACAAACTGCTAAAGTTAATGTAACTGCTACTGCTGAAATTTCAAAAGCTTATGTATTTACACCAGCTGATTCTAAATACCAAAGGACTGTTTCTCTTTATAAAGAAGAGGTTTCAAAAACAGTTCAGTTAACAGCAACTTATAAAGAAAAAGATAAGGTTTGTGTTGATTATGTTATTGTTGGTACTGTAAAACCAGATCCTGCAAAAACTGATCCAACACCTGGTAAAAACTGTTATGATAAAGGTACTAAGTATGATCAAGAAAAAGAATTAACTACTAGAGTTAGTAATTGTAAATTCAATGGTTGGTACACTAAGAGTGATTTAACTGGTAAATGGACTAATGGTACTGCACTTAATAATGATATGACATTATATGGTGCTTGGGACTGTGGTACTCCAGTTAAGGTTCCACCTACTGCTGCTAATACACCACTTATTATTTTAGGTGTAGGTTTAGTTGCAATTGCTACTGGTGCAGGCGTATACCTTTATAGAGATAAAAAAATTAACTCAAATAAATAATTTTTAAGGAAGTGATAATACTTCCTTTTTTGTTGACTTTTTATGTGAAAAACAATATAATTTTATGTAGTGATAAGGAAGTGATATTAATGCAAAAACCAAAGGGAACTTATGATATTTATGGTAATAAAGCTGAGCAAATGCTTTATTTTAGAAAATTAGCTGAAACTTTAATGAATATGTATAATGCTAAATATTTTGAAACACCTATATTTGAATCTAGCGAATTATTTCATAGAGGTGTAGGTGAAAC
Organism: uncultured Bacillota bacterium; assembly: GCA_900318075.1. Taxonomy (GTDB): domain Bacteria; phylum Bacillota_I; class Bacilli_A; order RF39; family UBA660; genus Coprosoma. Next base: position 1,885 of record ONJI01000052.1, read on the forward strand.
TACAGATATTGTCAGTAAGGAAACTTATGATTTTAAGGATAGAGGGGATAGAAATCTTACTTTACGTCCTGAGGGTACTGCCGGAATTGTTAGATGCTTTATTGAAAATAAGCTTTATGCGGAAAATTTACCTTTGAAAGCTTGGTATTATGGACCAATGTTTAGGTATGAAAGACCACAAGCAGGTCGTCATAGGGAATTTTATCAATTTGGTTTAGAAGCATTTGGCACTTATGATCCAATTATGGATGCAGAAGTTATCAGTATTTTAGTTAATTTATTTAAACTACTCGGTTTAAAAGGAATAAAAGTTAATATTAATACTTTAGGCGATAAAGAATCAAGGGAAAATTATAGAGAAGCATTAATTTCATATTTTAAACCATATATAAATGATTTATGTGATGATTGTCAAAATAGGTTTGAAAAAAATCCACTTAGAATTTTAGATTGCAAAGTTGATGGTGAAAAAGATATTATGAAATGTGCACCTAAAATTACTGATTATTTAAATGATGAAAGTAAGAAACACTTTGATAAAGTTAAAGAATATTTGGATGCAATGGATATAAATTATGTAGTTAATCCTAACATTGTAAGAGGTCTTGATTATTACACTCACACTGTATTTGAGGTTGAAGCTGATATTGAAGGTTTTGGTAGTCAAAATGTCTTGGGTGCAGGTGGAAGATATAATAATTTAGTTGAAAATATCGGTGGTCCATCTATTCCTGGTGTTGGTTTTGCAATTGGCGTTGAAAGATTATTACTTGCTCTTGAAATGGAAGGTATAGATATCAGGGAATCTTCTACTCCAGAAATATATGTTATTCCAATGGGTGATGAGTGTAAAAGTAAATCTATGAATTTAGTAAATACTTTGAGACTAAATGGCTTTAGAGTTGAGATGGATTATAATAATCGTAATCTAAAGAGTAATTTTAAAAACGCTGATAAGCTTAATGTTAAATATATAATAATTGTCGGTGAAGATGAAATAAATACAAAGATATTAACTATAAAAGATAATTATTCTAAAGAAGAATATAAGGTTAATGTTTATGAATTAATAGATTTTTTAGATGAAAAATTAGGTGATAATGATGAAAATTGATAATACAAGTATTACAGCCAAAAATGTAGGTGAGACTGTAACTTTATATGGCTGGGTTAATAAAAAACGCGATTTAGGCGGATTAATATTTATAGATTTAAGAGATAGATCTGGTATAATTCAGTTAGTCGTAAATCCAGATAGTAAGGTTTATGAACTTGCGAGTACTTTAAAAAACGAATATGTAATTAAAGTTACCGGTACTGTTCAGATGCGTCAGAGCATCAATAATAATTTAAAAACTGGAGAAATTGAAGTTATTGTTAATGAACTGGATGTACTTAATAGATCTGCTGAACTTCCTTTTGATTTGAATAATGTTACAGCTTTAGAGGATACGAGACTTAAATATCGTTATTTAGATTTAAGAAGAAGCGAACTACAGGATAAAATAATAACTAAACATAAGATTATGAATAGTACTAGAGAATATTTGAATTCTTTAGGATTTGTCGAAATTGAAACGCCAATTTTGTGTAAGTCAACTCCCGAAGGGGCTAGAGACTATTTAGTTCCATCTAGAGTAAATACAGGTTCTTTTTACGCGCTTCCACAGTCACCACAGCTTTTTAAACAGCTTCTTATGGTATCTGGTTTTGAGAAATATTATCAAATTGCTCGTTGTTTTAGAGATGAAGACTTAAGAGCTGATAGACAACCTGAATTTACGCAAATTGATTTAGAAATGAGCTTTGTAGATGAAAATGATGTTATGAATGTAACTGAAGGCTTAATTGCTAAAGTATTTAAAGATGTTAAAAATATAGATATTGAGCTTCCTATTAAAAGAATGACTTATGAAAAAGCCATTAATTTGTATGGTTCTGATAAACCTGACTTGAGATTCGATATGCCTATAAATGATATTACTTCATGTTTTTTGGATTGTGAATTTAAAGTGTTTAACGATGTCATAAATAGTGGTGGGATTATTAATGCGATAGTTGTTAAAGATGCTGCGGACAAGTTTTCTAGAAAAGATATTGATAAATTAACTTTGTTTGTAAAAGTTTATGGAGCCAGTGCTTTAGCTTTTCTTAAATACGATAATGAATTTACTGGTAGTATTGCTAAATTTGTAAATGATACTATTCATCAAAAGCTTATTAAAACTTTGAGTTTAACTGATAATGATTTAATCTTAATTATTGCTGGCAATAAAAAGATGGTAAAGGCGTCTTTGGGCGCTTTAAGATTAAAAGTAGCTAAAGATTTAAATCTTATAGGTGATGCATATAAATTAGTTTGGATTACTGATTTTCCAATGTTTGAATATAGTGAAGAAGAGGAAAGATATATTGCTTGCCATCATCCATTTACAATGCCACAAAATGTTTCAGAACTTGATGATAAAGAGCATGCTTTAGCTAAAGCTTACGATATTGTTATCAATGGTTATGAAGCCGGTGGCGGAAGTATCAGGATTCATAATATGGAAGTTCAAGATAAAGTGTTAGAATCATTAGGACTTTCTAAAGAAGAAGCTAATACTAAATTTGGATTTTTACTTAAAGCTTTATCATTTGGAGCACCACCACATGGAGGACTTGCTTTAGGACTTGAAAGACTTACGATGATTCTAAGTAATACTGAAAATATTCGTGATGTCATTGCCTTTCCAAAAACAGCTAGTGCATCTGACTTGATGATGGAAGCTCCTAGCGAAGTTTCTTCAAGACAGCTCGATGAGTTACATATTAAAATAGACTAGTAATTCTAGTCTATTTTAATTGAATTTTATTTATTCTTTTGTTATAATACTTCATCGAGGTGTATTAAATGGATTTAAATAGAATTTATGATAGAGCACGAAGAGACGTCGTTGGTCAGGATGAGGCTTTAAAAAAACTTATATTAGCTGTTAATCGAAATCTTATTGATGGACATTATAATAGAGAAAATGTCATTCTTAAAGGTGATAGAGGAACGGGAAAAACTCTTATTTGTGAGACGGTAGCTAGAGAAATGAGGATTCCTTTTACGCAAATTGATTTGTCATTTGCTGATGATAAATTAAGGGATACTCATATAGAAGAAGCTCTAACTGGCTTTGCACAGGAACTTGAGTCTTCTGAACTTAGTGGCATAGTTTTATTTGATGGGTTTGATAAGCTTATTTCTGAAAATAAGGATAATAATGTTGTAAGTTTAACGAAACAAAACAATTATTTTCTTGCTAATGGAAGACTTGAAATTTATGGGATTTTTGATATTTCACGTATAACTTTTGTGGCTGAAGGTACTTATAATAATAAATTAACTGGATTTAATACAGATTTCAGCGTTTTAACTGATGAACTTTTTTCTTCTAGATTTACGATGGTTATTGAGACTAATCCAATTAGTGAACAATTAGTCGAAAATGCGGTTTTATTTTCTAATGTATCGGCTTTAAGAAATCTAGGTGATATAACTTTAGAAGATGAGGAGATAGATAGAATAATTGCAATGGTTATAGATCGTGGTGTTGGTCTTCATAGTGCATCAGCTGTAATTGATGAAGTTTTATATCCAAAATTTGAAAAGAAATACTTTATGTGATTAACAAATTTAAAAAAATGTGTTATACTTATTGTGACATTGCCCCTTGGCCAAGCGGTAAGGCGATGGACTCTGACTCCATTATTCGTAGGTTCGAATCCTACAGGGGTAACCAATAAGTATTATGACTTTTGAAATCAAGAGTCTTTTTTTAATATTTTTTTAAAATTATAGTAAAAGATTATAAAATGTGATATAATGTAGTTGTCTAGAAGAAGATAACCAATATGAAAAACCTACTAAGTAAACGATTGGGAATCTAATTTATTGATGGTGTTGAATACTTTGAATTCAAAGGATCCTAATATCTATAATGTGATGCCCACCTGGGAGATCAGGTTTTAATTCGTTAAAGGTTTCTCTTTTGGACTTAAAAAGACCAGCTTTGTGCTGGTCTTTGTTTTGATTAAAATTTTGCAAGTTCTTTAATTTTTTCGGTATTTTTAAAACTAATTTTGGCTATTTTATCTAGTATTTGAATTCCGTATTTTTTAACTATTTCGGCGCCAACTTTGTCGACATTTTCGCCTGCACCTTTTGGAATATTTATACCTAGTTTTTTAGATAAACTATCGAATTGTTGTATTAAAATGTATCTACTTATTATAGCGCCAACTGCAACTGATAGGCATTGATCTTCAGCATGCGTTATAAATGTTATATTTCTTTGGATTTCGGTAGCTTCTTTTAAATATCTATAGTATGAATAGCTTTCGGCAAATTGATCAACTACTACATAGTCATATTCTTTATATTTTTTTGTAAGTGAAAGTAATACTTTATTATGTAATATGGCTTTAATTTTGTTCATATTCATATTTTCATTATGTTTTTTATTATAATCTTCATTTTTTAGTATCATACTAGAATAGGGAATTCTCTTTTGAATTTCTGGCACTATTTTTAAAATGTGTTCATCAGTCATCTTTTTAGAATCCTTTACACCTAATTTTTCTAAGAAAGGAATATCATCTTTAGTGACATAGGCAGCAGATACAACTATAGGTCCAAAATAATCACCAGTTCCAGTTTCATCTGAGCCTATTGAATTTGAGTTGTATACTTTAGTATTAATTATTTGTTTTTTCTTTTTATCTTGGCCTGCTTCTTTAAAATCTAATTTTTTGCCTGGGTTTAAATGTTTTTCTGTTTCTTTCCATATATTGGCATCAATATCGGCACTTATACCTTGAAAGACTACTTTTCCTGACTCATATAAGGTTATTACAGTATCTGCTTCATCGGCTTGAAAAATGGCATAAGGTGGAGTTTTTATTCTTTTTTTATCCTCAAAGTATTCTTTCATCTTTTCTTTAGTGTTGTCACTAACTTTTAATGTAATAGTTTTAACTTCTGGTTTTTTCATAAGATCACCTATACATATTTTAACATATTTTCTAAGGTGGTAAAAGTTATTACTTTATTTTTAGATTTAATTATAATATAATTAATGTAAAGGAGGATATTTATGAGTATAGTTGATATTTTAATCATGGTATTTATTATAGTAGGAGGGTTAGTTGGTTTTAGGCAGGGCTTTACCCGAAGTTTAGTAAATTTTATAGGAGTAACTTTAGTTATTGTATTTGCCTTTTTACTTAAAAATCCTGTAAGTGAAATACTTATGAAAACACTCCCATTTTTTCCATTTGGAGGCTTTATAAAAGGAGTTACAGTTTTAAATATTGTTTTATATGAAGTTATTGCATTTGCTTTCATGTTTAGTGTTTTAATGATTGTGCTTAAAATTTTAGCTAAAACTACTAGTGTTTTTGAAAAGGCTCTTTCTTTTACAATTGTTTTAGGCTTTCCTTCTAAGCTTTTAGGCCTTATAATAGGTATTATTAAGAATTATATTATTGTGTTTTTTGTGATGTATTTTCTAGCAATGCCTAATTTTTCTGAAGTTTCAATAGTTAATAATTCCAAGCTTAAAGATCCTATTTTGCGAAATACTCCTCTTCTTTCACAAGTGGCAAATAATGCGGTTGATGTTTTAGATGAATTTAAAGACTTAACTAAAAAATATAAGAATACAAGTGATAATAATCAGTTTAATTTGGAAACTTTGGATTTATTTTTAAAGTATAAGGTTACTAGTCCAAAAGTCGTTAAGGAACTTCAAGAAGATGGTAAAATAAATATTGATGGGATTGATTCTGTTTTAGCTAAGTATGAGGAGTAACATATGGAAATAATAGATGGTAATTATAAAAATTTTGATGAACTTATAAGTAAAGGAAATGTTTTGGTAGATTTTTATGCGACTTGGTGTGGTCCTTGTAATATGTTAAAAGAGGAGCTTGAAAAAGTTAAAAATGAAATTCAAATTGTTAAGATAAATACTGATAATAATATTGAACTTTGTAAACGTTACGGAGTTATGAGTATTCCTACACTCATATATTTTAAAAAGGATGGAACTTATATTTCTAATATCGGTTTTATTGATAGCAATGGCATTTTAGATTTTATAAAAAAATAAGGTTTTCCTTGTTTTTTTCTTACTTTTAATATGTTGCTTTTTTTGGTATAATTGTTGTGGTGATTACATGAAAAAGAGTTTTGCTACTGCAGTTATTTTTCTATTAATTGATCAGTTGATTAAAGGATTTTTAGTATTTTTTATTAATATTGGTGAAAGCATAGTAGTAATCAAAAATTTTTTTAATATAACTTTAGCTTTAAATAAGGGAGCAGCTTTCAGCATTTTAACTTCTAGTAGTGTTTTTCTCATATTAATATCTATCTTTGTTTTATGTGCTTTAGGTTATTATGTAGTTAAATCTAAAGATATAAAAAACTATGAATATATAATATACGGTTTTTTAATGGGAGGAACTGCTGGTAATTTGGTTGATAGAATTATTAGGGGAGCTGTTGTAGATTATCTGGATTTTAATTTCTTTGGATATGCATTTCCAATTTTTAATTTTGCAGATATATGTATTGTTATTTCGATGTTTTTGATTATAATATACATGATAAAGGAGGAAAGAGATGAGGTATCAGGTAGATGAAGAAGATATTAGACTTGATAGTTATCTAACTAAAAAAACTAGCGAGAGCCGAAGTCAAGTAGTCAAAATGATTAAAAGTGATGAAGTTTTAGTTAATGGTAAAGTTACAAAAGCAGGTTACATTTTAAAAAAAGATGATATAATAGAAGTCAATCATTTAAAAAAAGACGAGTCTATTTTGCCTGAAGAAATGGATTTGGATATTGTCTATGAGGATGATGATGTAATTGTTGTAAACAAGGCAAATGGAGTGGTTGTGCATCCAGCTCCAGGTAATTATCATGGAACTTTGGTCAATGGCCTTTTATATCATACTAAATTAAGTGATTTAAATGGAGAGGTTAGACCTGGTATAGTTCATAGAATTGATGCCTATACGACTGGATTACTTATGGTTGCTAAAAATAATAAGGCTCATGAGTTTTTGGCTGGTGAGCTATCTTCGAAAAAAGCTTATAGAAAGTATATTGCTTTAGTTTGGGGTAACATTAAAAATGATAGTGGAACTATTGATGCGCCTATTGGTAGGTCTTTAACTGATAGAAAGAAAATGGCTGTTTTAGCTACTGGGAAACCGGCTATTACACATTTTAAGGTTTTAAAAAGATTCAAAGATGCTACGCTGATAGAGCTTAGACTTGAGACAGGAAGAACTCATCAAATTAGAGTTCATATGGAATATATTGGTCATCCAGTTGTCAACGATCCAGTTTATGGAAACCGTAAATTAGTTGATGATTCAGGTCAGTGTTTACACGCTAAAACACTTGGATTTGTTCATCCTAAAACTTTGAAATATATGGAATTTGATAGCGAACTTCCAGAATGCTTTTTAAATGTTTTAAATAAATTTGAGGAATAGGTGATTATAGATGAATGAAATCGTAATAGATACGCAAGAAGAGCTTGTCATGAAATTGCTTCACTATTTTATTACAGAAAAGGGATATAGTCCGGTAATTGTCAGGGGAGTAAAAGACGAAATTTGGCTTGAAAATTTGGATAATGATTACAAAATAGTAAGAATAGTATCTGGTTATATTCATAATGATGAGCAGTTTAAATTTGATATATTTAAAACTAAATCTTTAATGAAATCTATTAAGAAAAAAACTTTATCTTTGAAATTAAAAGCTATAAGCATTTTTGTCAATTTAGGTGATAATGTAAATATGAATCAGTTTCATGAGGACAATATTGATTTTGCTGATATAAAAACGACTGATGATTTGAATAATTATAGATTTGTCATAGAAAATTTTCCAGATATTACAAAAGATACTGATTTTAAGGAAAATGGTTTTGAACTTTTTCTTAAAATTACAGATGATATAAATAAAAAAAATGAGGAAGATGCGAAGATGAATGAGGATGTTTTTAGAATGAAAAGACCATTTATTACATATGCTTTAATTGCTATTAATGTTATAGTATTTATAATTTGTCAGTTTTTCAATTATATACCTTTTGCAGTAAATAGAGTGGCTATAGTTAATGGTGAATATTATAGACTTATTACAGGTATATTCTTGCATGGTAATATTTTTCATTTATTTTTTAACTGTTACGCTTTGTATGTAATAGGGATGCAGCTTGAGAGCTTTTTAGGAAAGTGGAAGTATTTGTTAGTTTATCTATTGAGTGGTTTAGCTGGTAGTATGCTTTCAATTTTCTTCAGCAATAACTATAGTATTGGTGCTTCTGGAGCTATTTTTGGCCTTCTCGGTTCACTTTTGTATTTTGGATATCATTATAGAGTATATTTAGATAGTGTTGTCAAATCTCAAATTATTCCTTTAATAGTTTTAAATTTAGGCTTAGGTTTTATGCTTTCTGGTGTTGATAACTGGGCTCATATAGGTGGCCTAATTGGTGGTATATTTTCTACTATGGCTGTGGGTATTAAGTATAAATCTACTAGATTTGAGATGGTAAATGGGGTTATATTATATTTGATATATATATTATTTTTAGGGTATATGGTATTTTTTCAGTTAACTTAAAAAGACTTTTTATAAAAGTCTTTTTTGTTTTCCTTTTGTTTTTTCTTCTTCTTTTATAGTTTCGTAAACTATAAGTTTTATATTTTTATTTTTGTTTAAGGAAATATTTTTTTGAAAATTTTTTTTATCTTCTTTTTTATCTTCTTTAATTTCTGTTTGTTTATCCTCTTTATGCATATCAATTTCTCGATTTGCAGCTTCTTGATACTGTCTAATATTGATTAATTCAAAGGGAATAGTGGATGCGCTAAAGATGCTACTTACCAGCATTACATTACTTGGATTAATAATATTTATTCCTTGGGTTTTCATGGCAATTGATAGATATCCTAATCCTAGACCTATAGATAGTGGCCATATTTTTATCTTTCCTAATAATGAACTTTTGGGATTTTTTCCTTCAGAGTATGCTTTGGCATTTATGTAAGATATTTGACTTTCTAATAGTCCATTAATAGCAAATATTGGAGCTTTTGGGAGTATTCCTAAAATGAGGTTTATTGAAAAAAACTTATCTGATATAGCGTCAATTAATGCGCCTTCTTCAGAATCTACTTTGAGAAATCTAGCAATTTTTCCATCCAAAAAGTCTGATATAGCGATAAAACCTACAGTAGAAAATAGAGTAACTGCGGGTGCTCCTATATATATCATTATTGGAATTGCGTAACTTCCGATAACTCTTGAAAAACTTAGCCAGTTTGGTATTAAGGCTAGTTTGTTATCGGGATTAAATAATGCTTTTTGTATCTGCTTTTTTGCTTTTTCGTTACTATTCATAATATCCCTTCTTGCGCTACTTATTTTAACATATTTAATGTTTTGTGTAAATATATGTATAGTGCGTTTTTAATATGTTTATTACTATATATTATTTTTGGTATAATTATTGTAGAAATATAAGGAGGGTGCTTTATGAAAAAGATGGTTAATTTATTATTTGTTTTGATGATAGCTATTTTTGTTATTGCTCCTTTTTATAGTGTTCATGCAGTTTCATCTTATTCAGTTGAAATGGTTAGTTCTTCAGCTGATAACAAGGTAGTTGGTACTTATAGTAGTTATAATGCGGCTTTAAATGCGATGAATAGTCAAAAATCTACTTCATCTTTGGTTGCAACTATTTATAAAGACGGGGTACCAGTGGATTCAAAATATGCAATTTTTAAATTTAAACCTAGTGGTAAAAACACTTATGCTTTATATAGAGATAGTAATTCTTCTAAAGTTTATACTTCAATAAATTCATCATATGGTATTGACGCTGCTTTACTTGGATATTCTGATAATGGAAGAGTTAAAATTATGATAAGTGGATTTACTGGCTGGACTGATATTAATAATGGAGTAGTTACGCCTATTTCACTTATAGGTAGTAATATGATTAATATAAATGGTAGTGGTGTCAATTTAAGAAGTGACCATTCGACTTCATCAGCTAAAGTAGCTTCACTTACTGGTAGTTACAATTTTAATTATACAGATATTTATAAAGGCTCTGATTACAACTGGTATAAGATTAATTATAACGGTAAAGATTGTTGGGCTGCTGGTGGGTACTGGCTTACTAAATATGATAGTTCACTTGGCACTTATTATAAAAATTATGGACCATCTGGCAATTTGATACACCATTTTACAACATATGGTGGGGTTAGTTACAATGATAGCTTTACTAATTTAGGTACAGCGCCTTCTTATATGACAAAGGATGTTTGGTATTACAGCTTTGATGGTAATTATTTTTATTCTAATTTAACTAACATGCTTGATGATTATAGGACGGGTAGTTATTCTAGAAGTGTTAATAAAGATAATCCTCATTATTCATATTATATGTATTTAACTTCACGTTCAACAACGGGTTATACGGCTTCTGATTTTGATAAAGTGATTTCTGCTAAATATAATGAAACACAGTCTAAAATGTATGGTACTGGAAGATATTTTAAAGAAGCTGAAGAAAGATATGGAACAAATGCATTACTTGCTTTTTCGGCAGCATTAAATGAAAGCAACTGGGGAACTAGTTCTATTGCGATGAACAAGAATAATTTATTTGGCTATGGAGCGGCTGATAGCTGTCCATATGATTGTGCTTATGCATATAGTTCTCCTAGAGAATCTATAATGGAATACGCATCTAAGAGCTCTAATTCTTATGAAGTAGCTTCAGGCAAATATTATTATGGTAGTCATTATGGAAATAAGTCCAGTGGTAAAAATGTAAATTATGCGACTGATCCTTATTGGGGAGAGATAATGGCCTCTAATGCTTTTAATAGGGATAAATCTTTTGGTGGAAAAGATTTTAATTCTAATACAATAGGCGTTACTAAAAAAGGTGTAAGCGGGGTAGTGGTTTATAAGACGCCTGATACAAATTCTATTTTATATACGATGAAAAATTCTAAAAATAGTGATGCCATTTATGATTTTTCTGTAAATATTATTGATAAAGTTAGCAGTAATGGAAAAGAATTTTATAAAATATATACGGATTTGGAAGCTGGCAAAGAACAGTTTGGATATGTTTTAACTAATAATTTTAATGTTTCTAATTTGCAGCCTGTAATAAATGTCACTGATAAAACTATTAATATAGGTGATGAGTTTAACTATATGGATGATGTAACTGCTTTTGATAAAGAAAATGGTGATCTAACTAATAAAATCACTTATATAGGTGAAGTTGATACTAATAAAGCTGGAGATTATAAAGTTACTTATACAGCTTGCGATAATAATAATTTTCATGTGAGTAAAACAGTAAATATTAAGGTTGTCGGTGTAAGTGCACCTACCATAGAGGCTAGTGATAGAGAAATTACGCAGTTTGATGAATTTGATTATATGAATGGCGTTAGTGCGAAAGATAATAGTGGTGATTTAACTAAAAATGTCACTTATGAAGGTGTAGTTGATAGTAGTAAACCAGGTACTTACACAGTTACTTATAAAGTTGGCAACTCTGGTGGTAATACTACTAAAGCTATTAAAATAACTGTAATTAAAAATGAAAAGCCGGTTATTGAAGCTAATGATAGGGATATTACTATAGGTGAAGAAGTTAATTTACTTGATGATATTAAAGCAACTGACAAAGAAGATGGAATATTAGAAGTTACTTATGAAGGAAATGTGGATACTTCTAAGCCTGGTAGTTATGAAGTCACTTATTATGCAGTTGATAAAAATAATCAAAAGACTAGTAAAACTATTAAAGTTACTGTAACTGAAAAGGCTTTAAAAGAAACAGATGGAGAATTTTATTTACATGAATTAAAATTTGATGATGAGTTTACGGTAAAAGGTTATTTGATTCAGAAAGGTATTAGTAATTCATTAACTGATAATATAAATTTCTATGTTCTTTTTAAAAATATTTCTGATGGCCGAGAATATAAAATAGCTGTTAATAGGTGGTTAGAAAACATGCCTTATGATTTATCTGATAACATTGATTATACTGGCGCTTGGTTTAATGGAAAAATTGATCTTTCTTCTATACCAGCTGGTGATTATGATATTTATATGATAAGTGAGAAAGATAATAGTTATGCAAAAGCATTATTTAATAATATTATGAATTCATCATTTAGTCATAGAGGAGTTATCAATGATAAATCTTATACGTTTAGGGTTTCACAGAAACTTAAATCAAAGGCAGTTCAATTATTTGTCAGGGATAGTGTTATTACTTCTTCTGAATCTCCTACTTTTAGAAATATGATTAACGATTATGATGATATTAGTTTTGACTCTAATAAACTTAATATTTCTGGAATTTCATACAATTATGGGGCTAGTTATTCAAATTCTTCTAATGTTTCAAGAGAAATTATATTTGAAAATGTATCGACATTTAAGCAATATAAATATGATTTGGGAAGTACAAATAAAGGAAGTTATAAAGTTGTTTCTTTGGATAATCTGTCAAAAGAATATGTTTGGTTTAATAAACAAATTGATATTAATGAACTTCCAAAAGGAACTTATTCTATGATTATTCATACTAAAACAGATAAAGTAGATGATTATGGTGATTTAACTGATATGTTTTCTTCTGCAGCGCAAAAATATGTAGATGACTCTAGAACATATGAGATTTCAGTTAATACAAACCGCGAAAAAAGGGTTGAACTAACTATAAAATAGGAAATTTTTCCTATTTTTTGTATAATAGGGAAGTCAGGTAGTACTGATAAAATAAAAGAATAATTATTGATTAATGAACATCTGCTTGATATAATTATTTTACAAGAAAGTTTCTAGATGTTAATTAATTAAACCAATAACATAATTTTGATGAAATATTCAGAATATCAAGGAGGTATAAAATATGTTAAGCTATGAGGGAATATTTTTTGAGGGTGACGCAGCTGATTTTATTCATTCTTTAGAGGAAAAACGTTTACCAGTTGTTAACGACGAAATTCATTGTACATTTAAATATCATCCATCAGAAGCTGAAATATTTGATGAATTGGTTGGAAAAGAAATCGATGTATTAATAGTTGCTTATGGATGTGATGAAAATAATAGTGGCTTTGAAATACAACTACCTGATGACATAATGCAGTATTATATAAATTATGATGAAGAAGATTCAAGCAAATTAAAAAAACCGCACATTACTGCTTCATTAGCAGAAGGTGCGAAAGCTTCAAAAACTAAAAATTTAAAATTTAAAAAATTTTCTATTCCTTATGTAGTAAAAGGAAGATTTGGCTACTGGATTAAGGAAGAAGACCATGAATATGTATCATTTGATAAATATATGGTAAATAAGAGAAAAAATAAATAAGTATTATGCTTATAAAATATATAAATTAAACATTACTATGAAAATAATTCTTAACTAATAGTTTGGCTAATTACTATAATGATCATTATAGTAATTTTTTTATATAATAGGAAAGTAATACATTTTTTTAAGATAATTTTAAGTAAAAAGAAAAGAAAGCAAATTCGCTTCCTTACTAAGTTCATTTATCATTAGTTTTGGCTCCACCAACACTACTTGATAAAGGACCAAAGATTTTTATTTAGCTAGGGTAATTGAATATGACTTGCCACATTCAACTTTTGAACCGTTGCCTATTCCTGCAACATATGATCCTGATGATAATCCTGATGTGCCGCCATCATCTTTTATATTAATTATGACTCCTTTATAGTTATTTTTAAAATAACTTTGAACTTTTGTTTTGCAATCATTATATGATGTGCATTCATTGAATACTGTATTTAACCCTTTAACTGTATATTCTTTTCCATTACACTGATCTTGTGAGTTTGTACTGTTAGTTGTATTGTTTGTTTGGTTATTATCGTTTCTAGTATTATAATTCTTTGAATTTGATGTATTATTTTTATTAGTAACTTCATTTTGTTTTTTTGTTGCTATTTGAATATTTATAGTTTGGTTTTTAGATATTTCGGTTCCTTTTTGAATACTTTGATTTATGGCTGTGCCTTCAGTTTTATCTGATTTGGTATTAGTAAAGGTACAATTTATTCCTAAGTTATTACATTCTTTTTGAATGTCATTTTTATTTTTGCCTATAAAGTCTGGAGTAGTAATAGCTTCTCCTTTTGAGATATATACTGTTATTATTTCCTCAGTATTGATTTTTTCACCTTCATTTACTGAAAATTTAATAATATTATTTTGCGGGATATCCTTATTAAATTCTTCTTTTATTTCGTATTTAATGTTATATGTATTTGCCCATGTTTTAAAGGATTCTAGATTTTCAAATTTTGGCATAACTAATTTTCCTTTTGAAAATACTATGTTTATTTTTGTTTCTTCTTCAATAATGTCACCAGTTTGGTAATTTGAACTTATTACTAATCCTTTTTCAATTTCATTATCGTATTTATCAGAGTATTCTATATCTAAATTATTTTCAATAATCCATTTAGTTACATCGGAAAAAGTTTTATTTTTTAATTCTGGTACTTTTATTTCTTTGCCTTTAGAAACGGTTAATATGACTTTCTCGCCTAAATTTATTATTTTTCCTTTTTCAGGATTTGAATTTATTATTTTTCCTCTTTCGATTTTATTTGAAAATTCATACTTTAGTTCATATGTAATACCATGTTTTCCTAGATAGGTAGTTGCATTTAACAACTTTTGATTTTTTAAGTCTATAAGTTCTATTGGCTTTAAAGCAGTAGAATCACCAAGTGATGCCGTGAAGATTATACTATCTGTTCTTTTGACTTTTCCATTAGTGCTTTGTCTTATTATGGTATCGTTTTTAATATCTTTATTTTCTTCAAACACTATTTGAACATTTTTTAAATGGTTTTCTTCAATAAATTTTAAAACTTCATCGGTAGTCCAGCCTGACATATCAGGTATTATTACTTCTTTGTTATAGTCTGGACCGTTTGAAACTGTGAATTTTATATTATCTATATTTTTAATTAAGGTTCCCGTTTTTTTATTTTGACTAATTATGTTATATTTTTTAATGTTGTCACTATGTTCAAAGATTTCTTCATTCTCAATATTGTTTTTCTCAGTCCATTTTATAACCTCTTCAAGGCTTTTATTATAAAAGTCTGGAACTACTTTTTGAACTGGGAGTTTTATTATGTCAAATAAGTACAATCCATTAAATATAGTTGTGATTATTATTAACAAGCTTGTGATGACAATTGTATTAGATTTTTTTTTATAAAATGTTTTTGAAAAACTAATAGCAATACTTATTACTATTAATGAAATTAAAATTGCGTTGATAATCTGATATGTTTCATTTATTCTATTTGATGAGTCGATTATAAGGAAAGCTGAAAATAAAGTTGCTATTACAGACATGAGTGAAAGCATTATGTTAATTATAACTGGTTTTTTAATTTTCCTTTCTTCGTATTCATTTTCATATTTATCATTTTTATACATATTTACCACCTTATATCGATTATACAATATTTATTTTTAATTTAATATGTTTCTTTATAAATTTTAATGGTTTAGTTTACTTTTATTTACAATTTTTAATGTTGTATTTTTAATTTCTTTAATGTAATTTAAAATATTGTCAAAACTAAATTGACGTGTTATTATGTTTATGGTAAAGGGTGGTTTGATGGTAGAATTTTTATGTTTGTTTTTACCGCCTTTTTTATCATTTAGAAATGATGATGATAAACTAGGCTCTTTTTTTAAACTGAAGAAGTATATTAAATATAACATTTTAACTAATTCTATAGTTTTATCAATTATATTTTTAAAAAGTAGTTTTAGAGATTTGGAAGTTAATAAAATGTTTACCATTAGCGTAACTCCAAAGTATTTAGTACTTGCTTCTTTAGTTGCCTATTTTTTACCTGTTTTTTTAGCATTTATTAATAAGAATTATAGTTTTGATATTAAAAAGATTAGAAAAAATGCTCGTAAAAAAGCAAGTAGAAAAATAGGAAAAAAAGAAATAATAAAAATAGTTTTAAAAAGCTTGTTAATGTTTTTAATTTTACTTTTATATTTTTCTGTTAAGTGGGCAATTATAACTTATGATAAGCTTACTTTTGAAGAAATAATTTTCAATATTACCTATGATGTTGCGATGACTGCTTCATCTATTTTGAGTTCTTATTTTACTAAGGCTTTTGTTCCTACTATCATATGTATTTTGTTTATAATAGTTTTGTTTATTTCTATTTTTTATTATGTTAATAATTCGGCTTTTAAAATAAAAATTAAAATTGGACGCAAAAATTTTAAGTTTGATATATTTGAAGAAAATATTAAAAGAAATATGAAAAGAATATTGTTTTATATTTTAATATTTATTTTGTTTTATAGCTTTTATGAAATAAAAATCGGAGAATATATTATTTATTGCTTTAAAAAATCTTCTTTTATAGAAGAAAATTACGTAGATCCTAGTAAAGTTAAAATAACTTTTCCTTCGGAAAAAAGAAATCTTATATATATTTATGTTGAGTCTTTAGAAAGTTCATATTTTTCTAAAGAACTTGGGGGATTAAAGTCTGATAATATATTAGCTAATTTAACTGATTTAACGAATGAAAATATTAATTTTTCTAACTCTAAAAAATTTGGCGGAGCTTTTCAAGTAGATGGTGTATCTTGGACAATGGCTGGTATGGTTTCTCAAACTGCAGGATTGCCTCTTAAAATGCCTATAAATGTTTCTAACTATAAAAAATATGATGCGTTTTTGCCGGGCGCTTATACTCTTGGAGATATATTAGAAAAGGAAGGGTATAATCAGATGTTGATGATAGGTTCTGATGGAAGATTTGGAAATAGGCTTGGCTATTTTAAACAACATGGCAAATATGATGTGTTTGACTATAATGCTGCTATAGAGGATAATTTAATTCCTGATGATTATTATGTTTGGTGGGGGATTGAAGATTCAAAACTGTTTACTTTTGCCAAAGATAAAATTGGCAAGCTTGCTGATAAGAAAGAACCATTTAATTTTACTATTTTAACAACTAATACTCATTTTACTGATGGTTATCTCGAAGATGATTGTGAATCCATTTATAGTTTAAAATATTCAAATTCTATTCATTGTTCTGCTGGGCAGATAGCTAATTTTATATCTTGGATCAAGGAACAGGATTTTTATGATAATACTACGATTGTTATCGCAGGGGATCATTTAACAATGCAATCTGGGTATTTTGAGGCTGATGAGGATGATAAAAGGACTGTCTATAATTTGTTTATAAATTCTGCAAAAGAGGGCGTGAATCTAAAAAATAGACAATTTACAACGATGGATTATTATCCTACTACTATATCTGCTCTTGGGGCAGATATTGAAGGTGACAGGTTAGCTCTTGGAACTGATTTGTTTTCTGAAACTGATACTTTGATAGAAAAGTATGGTATTAAGGTTGTTAATGATGAGCTTAAAAAAACCAGTAAATTCTATAATAAAAATATTTTAAAATAATTAAAGTAAATATTATATTTATTGACTTTAAAATGTGGTCTTGATATAATTTGTTTAATGGAATATATTTCCAAGGAGGGATGATTTATATGGAATTAAAAGGTTCAAAAACTGAAGAAAATTTACAAACTGCTTTTGCAGGTGAAAGCCAGGCAAGAAATAAATATACTTATTTTGCTAGTATAGCTAAAAAAGAAGGGTATCAACAAATTGCTTCGATTTTTGAAGAAACTGCTGCTAATGAAAAGGAACATGCTAAAATGTGGTTTAAGTTATTAAATGGCGGTAATGTTTCAGAAGGTTTAAAGCTTAGTACGGTTGATGCTTTAGAAATGGCCGCTGAAGGCGAAAATTATGAGCATACTTCAATGTATAAAGATTTTGCTGAAGTTGCTAAAAAAGAAGGTTTTGATAAAATTGCTTATCTTTTTGAAGCTGTAGCTAAAATTGAAAAGCATCATGAAGAAAGATATAGAAAATTATTGGATGCTGTTAAAGAAGAAAGGGTGTTTAAATCAGAAGCACCTAAGATGTGGGTTTGCCGTAATTGTGGACATGTTCATTATGGGGAAGAAGCTCCTGAAGTTTGTCCAGTATGTGCTCATCCTAAAGCCTATTTTGAGCTTATGGCCGAAAATTATTAGTCTATAAAGGCTAATTTTTTTATTTGTTTTCATATTTTGATAAATGGGTATGTTATGATATAATTATATTGAGAATTATATAATAATTTAGGTGATATAGTGAAAAAAATTAAAATTTTTATGTTACATGTAGGTTTTGGTGGAATTGAAAAACAGACAATATCTATGGCAAATTCTTTAGCTGATAGCTATGATATTGAAATTGTCTCTTTTTATAAATTGTTTGAGCAGCCTGCTTATAAAATTAACGAAAAAATAAAGGTAAAATATTTATATGATGGTGGTCCAAATAAAAAAGAGTTTATTGAAAGTTTTAAAAAGCTAAAGTTTTTAAAAGCTTTAGCTGAAGGATTTAAATCTATTAAGATTTTGAGCTTAAAAAATAAGTTAGTAAAAAAAGAAATTCTTAAAAATGATGCGGATATTTATTTTTCTACTAGGGAAGAGTATGGTAAACTTATTAGTAAGTATGGCAGTAAAAATAAATTAAAAGTTACTCAGGAACACAATTTCATCGATACAAATAAATATAGAAATAGAATTTTAAGAGAATATAAAAATTTGGATTATATAGTGGTTATAAGTAAGTACCATGAAAAAATGTATAATGAGTGGTTTAAAAATAGTGATGTAAAAATTGTTAGGATTGAAAATATATTGGATAGTTTTCCAAAGAATCAAAGTACTTTAGATAATAATGCTGTCGTGGCTGCTGGCAGATTTAACTGGATAAAAGATTTTACCAGTTTAATAAAAGTTATTAATTTAGTAGTAAAGGATAATCCTAAATTAAAATTATATTTGCTTGGAGATGGCGAAGAGAAAGAAAAAATATTAAATCTAATTAGAGAATATGATCTTCAAAATAGCGTAATTATTACGGGTTTTGTTGGTTCGGATAAAGTTGAAGAATATATGCTTAAATCAGATATGTATTTAATGACTTCTATAAGTGAATGTTTTCCAATGGTTTTGCTTGAGGCTTATTCTACTGGCCTTCCTGTTATTTCTTTTGATATTTTAAGTGGTCCTAGGGAAATGGTTAAAGATGGTGAAACAGGCTTTTTGATTCCAAATAGGGATATTGATTTGATGGCTAAGAGAATTAATGAGCTTTTATATGATAAAGAAAAGTTAAAATTGTTTGGTAAAAAAGCTTTGGCGGAAAGTTATAAATATAAAGCTGATTTGATTAAACAAAAATGGATAAATTTGTTTAAATAGGTGAGGTTGATATGAAAAAAGTTTTATTTATTTCTAGTACTGGCGGGCATTTAAATGAGCTTTTACAATTAAAGCCAATGTTTAAGAGGTATGACTATCATATTGTTACAGAAAAAACTAGTTCTAATATTAGTTTAAAAAAGGAATATGGTAATAAGATTAGTTATTTAGTTTATGGTACAAAACTTCATTTATTTTCTTATTTTTTTAAATTTTTATTTAACTGTTTTAAAAGTTTATATATTTTTATAAAGGAAAAACCTGATGTTGTTGTAACAACCGGGACTCATACGGCCGTTCCTATGTGTTATATAGCAAAATTTTTTGGAAAAAAAGTAGTATATATTGAAACATTTGCTAATATGACAACAAAAACGGTTGCTGGAAGGATAGTTTATCCAATTGCTGATTTGTTTATTGTCCAGTGGAAAAGTATGCTTAAACTTTATCCAAAGGCTTTATATGGAGGGTGGATTTTTTAATGGTATTTGTGATATTGGGTACACAAGATAAAACTTTTGAAAGATTGCTTGAATATATTGATAAAAATGTTAAGCTTGGTAATATAAAAGGCGAAGTTGTCGTTCAAGCTGGCCAAACTAAATATGAATCTAAAAACATGAAAATACTTCAACTGATTCCGATGGCCGAATTTAAGAAATATATTGAAAGTTGTGATTATATTATTACTCATGGTGGCGTTGGATCAATCTTGGACGGTCTTAATGCTTCTAAAAAAATAATTGCTGTCCCAAGACTTGCAAAATATGGAGAGCATGTAAATGATCATCAGGTACAGATAATAGATGAATTTGCTTCAAAGGGTTATATATTATCATGTAATGATTTAGATAAATTAGGTGATGTTATAAGCAAGCTAAAAGATTTTAAACCTAAAAAATACGAAAGTAATAATAAAAATTTTGTGAAGTTGTTAACTGATTATATTGATCAAATATAATTTGAAAGTAGGTGATAAATTGAAAAAACTGATTTTTTTTGCAAACGATATGGGCTATGGTGGTATTGAAAGCTCTTTAGTTAATTTATTAGATAATATTAATTATGATAAATATGATGTAACTTTAGTTTTGGAGCATAAAAGAGGAGTTTTTTTAGATAAAATTAATTCTAAAGTTCATGTTAAAGAGTATAGAATTTCTGATTGTAAATTTGTTTTGCTTAGAAAAATTTATAATTTTTCTAAAAGATTTTTTTGGACTTTAATTAATAAAAATAAATATGATTTTTCTTGCTGTTATGCAACATATTCACTTATGGGTTCTAAACTTTCGAAAATTGCTTCTTCAAATTCTTCTATATACATACATGGTGATTATGCGAATATGTATTCTAAAAATGATTTATTAGATTTTTTTCAAAAAAGAGAAATTAATAAATTTAACTCTATAATTTTTGTATCAAATGAGTCTAAGAATAATTTACTTAAAATTTTTCCATCTTTAAGTAATAAAGCATATGTTATAAATAATTTTATTGATAATAAAAAAATAATACGTTTATCTAATGAAAATATAGATATTCAAAAGAAACATGATATTCTTTTTGTTTTTGTTGGTAGGCTTGAAGAAGATTCTAAAAGAATTTCTAGGATGTTAAAATTAGTAAATGCTTTAAAATCTGAGTATTCATTAGAACTTTGGATAGTTGGTGATGGCCCTGATAGAAAATTTTATGAAAATTATGTATCCACTTATAAATTAGAGGATAATATAAAATTTGTTGGGGCAAAGAAGAATCCATATCCATATATGAAAAAAGCTGACTTTATATTACTTAGTTCAGAGTATGAGGGCTTTCCGGTAATTTATTTAGAGTCTATTGTTTTAAATAAAAAGATCATTACAACGATTGATGTTACTGATGATTATATATCTATTCCTAATAAAGTTGGATATATTGTTTCTAAAGATGCTGATAAATTTATTGATGATGTTAAAAATGTTTTGAAAAATGATAAATTAGAGTATAAAAAAATTGATTTTGAAAGTCTTTCAAAGCAGAAAAAAAGTCAGTTAGAAAAAATTTTTGATGGAGTGAAAAATGAAAAAATATAGTATTATAATTCCTGTATATAATGTTGAAAATTATTTGAAAAAGTGTTTAGATAGCGTTGTTAATCAAACTTATAAAGATTTTGAAGTTATTATAGTTAATGATGGCTCTACTGATAGTAGTTTAGAAATAGCTTTAGATTATTCTAAAAAGTATGATTTTATAACTGTTGTTAGTCAAGAAAATATAGGACTTAGTGGTGCTCGTAATAATGGCATTAAAATAGTTGATACTCCTTATTTTTTACTTTTAGATAGTGATGATTATATAAATAAGGATTTACTTCAAAAACTGGATGATGTCGTTTCTTCCAATTCTAAGGTTGATATTATTAGATATCAAGCTTGTGATGTTACTTCTATGAATACTATAAATTACCCTGAAAATAGTTTTGAGGATTTATCTGGTAAAGAAGCTTTTGATCAAATTGTTAGATTTCACTATGTAGAAAGTGCGTGGCTTTATTTATACAACACTAAATACTTTAGGGACAATAATTATAAGTATCCAGAAGGTAAGGTACATGAAGATTTTGCACTAACGCCTTTTGTTATTTATAATGCTAAACATGTTTATTCAATTAATTATATAGGCTATAATTATGTTAAAAGGGATAATAGTATTATTAATTCTGATGATTATGATAAGGTTTTGAAAAAAGTTTCGGATTTTTATGATAATTATTTAAGTATAAATAGGATGCTTGACAATGTGGGCGGAGATAAAAGAATTATTAAAAGTTATTTGGCTAATAGTCTTATATTAAAAATAACAGAATTAAATGGCGAAGATTATAAAAAGTATTTAAAACTTTTAAAGACTAAAAAAGTATTTGATGAAATTTTGGATGACTCTTTTCCTAGAAAAATAAAAAAGTTTTTTATAAAGCTTAGTCCTAAACTATATTATAGGAGGTAGTTATGGTTAGTATAATTGTTCCTTGCTTTAATGGTGAGAAGTATATTAAACGTTGTTTAGATAGTATTTTAAACCAAAGTTATAAAGATTTTGAAGTTATTTTTGTAAATGATGGCTCAACTGATAAAACTGATGAGATTATAAGAGAATATTTATCTGATGGTAGAGTTAGATATTTTAAACAAAATAATAAAGGTATAGGTGCAACAAGAAATTTTGGTATTTCTAAAGCTAATGGTGACTTTATAACTTTTTTAGATGTTGATGACTATTTTACTGATGATGCAATTGAAAAAATGGCTAATTTTTCTTTAAAAAATGATTTAGATATTGTTGTTACTGATTATTATGTTTATGATAAGAATGTTAAGCAGTATAAAATAAAAGATTTTGACATTACTAATGTTAAAGATAATCCAAATATTATAGTAGATATTAATTTTGCGCCTTGGGGTAAATTATATAAAAAAGATTTGATTAAAAATATTGAGTTTGAAGAAAACTTGAAATATGAGGATGCGCCTTTTGTTATTAAAGCTTTGTTAAAGGCGCAAAGAATAGGTAAGTTAAATTATTCGTCAGTTTATTATACTGTTAATAATGGTAGTGAGACTACTGTCAGAGATGATAAAGTGTTTGATATTATTAAAGTGGTAGATATCATTAGAAGAGATCTTGTTAAAAATGATTTGGATGATGTTGCTAAAAAGATTATTGTAAAGACTTTAACTAATCATACTATTCAGCAAATATATAATGAGGATAAAGAAAGTGGTATGAAATTTATTAATGAGGCTTTTTCTTATATGAAAAAGTACGTACCAGATTATCGCAATAATGTTTATTATGATGGTAGAGGAATATTAAGAAGAAGCATAGAAAAAAGTGAATTTTTGACTAAGGTTTATGTAAAAGTATATAATTTAATTAATTAAGTTTTTACTGTTTATTAAATATTATTTATGTTACAATAATTGTGGAGGTATTATTATGACAAGTTTAAAGAACATTTGGTTTAATTTTAAACGTTATCAATTTTTGATGTTTCAGCTTATTTCGAGAGATTTTAAGCGAAAATATAAAAGATCGGTTTTAGGTGTGGTTTGGAGTTTATTATATCCTATTTTAATGATGACAGTTATGGCTATTGTGTTTTCACACATGTTTAAATTTAAAGTTGATGGGACAAATTACTTAGTATATTTGATGACAGGTATTATTATGTGGAGTTACTTTAGTGAGGCTTCTAATTCAGCAATGGCTTCTATTGTTGAGAATTTTTCATTAATTACCAAGGTATATATTCCAAAATATATTTTTCCCCTCGCAAAATGTTTATTTGTTGGAATTAATTTTGTATTAACTTTAATTCCGTGGTTTGGGCTTATATTGTTAACTCAGTTTGGTGTTGGTGAGTTTCCAGCTAGTATTAATATTTATTATTTACTTTTACCATATATATTTATTTGTTTTCTTTTATTTACTATAGGAGTGAGTTTATTTTTATCATGTGTTTCTGTTTTTTTAAGGGATGTCTTTTATATTTATGGCATTGTACTTACTATTTGGAATTATTTTACTCCTGTATTTTATAGTTTAGATATATTACCTGAAAGTTTGAGGGCAATTTTTAAGCTTAATCCTCTTTATCAGATGATTAATCCGGTTCGAAGTATTGTTCTTTATGGACAAGCGCCTTCAATTATTAATTTAATTGTTATTGGTTTAATTGGAGTAATCACATTATTAATTGGTTCTACTGTATTTAAAAAGAATCAAGATAAATTTATTTACTATATTTAAGAAGGTGATATTATGGAAAATGAAGATTATATGATAATTGTTGATAATGTTTCGATGAAATTTAACTTGCAAATAGAAAAGGATTTTTCAATTAAGCAGGCTTTTGTCAATTTGCTTGACCCAAAAATTAGAAAGAAAAATTCTAAAAAAGAAAAAGATTTTTGGGCCCTCAGAAAATTATCTTTTAAGGTTAAAAGAGGCCAAGTTGTTGGACTTATAGGTAGTAATGGTGCTGGAAAATCTACGATACTTAAAGTAGTTAGTGGGGTTATGAAACCAACTAAAGGTAGTGTAATAGTTAATGGAGTTATATCTCCTATGATTGAGCTTGGGGCAGGTTTTGATTCTGAATTAACTGCACGTGAGAATATTTTTTTAAACGGGGCAATTTTAGGTTATTCAAAACAATTTATTGAAGAGAAATTTGATGAGATTGTAGAGTTTTCTGAATTAAAAGATTTTCTTGAGGTTCCTATTAAAAATTTTTCTTCTGGTATGGTAGCTAAGCTCGCTTTTTCTATAGCAACTGTTGTTAATCCTGAAATATTAATTGTTGACGAAATATTATCGGTTGGTGATATTAAATTTCAACAAAAAAGTAAAAAGAAAATGCTTGAACTTATTGGTGGCGGAACAACGGTTTTATATGTTTCTCATTCCATTGAAAGTATAAGGGAACTTTGCGATGAGGTCATATGGATTGAACATGGTGAACTTGTTGAAGCTGGAGATCCTGGTATTATTTGCGAATCTTATTTTGCGGCTCAAACAGGGCTTCATACCCCAGAAGAAGCATTAAAAATTATCAAAGGACGTATAAAAAACACTGAAAGGAAATAAACATGGAAAATAAGTATATTCATTACTGTTGGTTTGGTGATAAGCCGCTTCCTAAACTCGCAAAAAAATGCATAAGAACTTGGAAAAAGTTTTTACCTGATTATAAAATTATAAGATGGTCAGAAAAAAATGTTGATTTAGAAGAATGTCCATTTATTAAGGAAGCGTATGAAATGAAAAAATGGGCTTTTGTTGCTGATTATGCTAGAAGTAAAGCTATGTATGAGTATGGTGGTATTTATTTTGATACTGACATGATTTTAAAAAAGAAAATTGATTTTCTTTTAGATCAAGGTACTGTTCTTGGCGTTGAAGATTCTAGAATGGTTAATGCTGCAATATGGATTGAAAGCAAGGCTCATAGCTGGTTTTCTCAGCAAATGCTTGATTTTTATAAGTCTAAAGAACATTTTGATGCCAACAATATTTATTCTCAGAGTATTCCTAGGGTCATAAATAAAATAATAAAACCTTTGGGTTTTGATCACAGTATAGATGATATACAGCATTTAACTAATGATATTGTTATTTATCCTAGAGAATATTTTTATCCATTATCATATAATTATCAAAATAATGTTTTTACTAATAATACGTGCGCTATTCATTATTTTGATGCTACTTGGATTCCAAAAAAAGATAGATTAGAAACAAAGCTTTATCGTTATTTTGGTAAGAAAAATGGTGCTAGAATTTTATCTTTTTATCGCTTTGTAAAGAAAAATGTAAAAAGGCTTTTAAAACTTATTTTCTTTCCTGCTGTATTATATAGACGTTATAAACGAAAGTATACACATTTTTATATAAATTCTATAAATGAAGCAATAAATGTAATAAACAAAACACATGGAGATTATATTGTTATGCATAATCCAGCCTGGTTTGGAGTTAGTAATGCAACTGCTGAACTTTTTGATAATCTCGTTCCTTGTGCTGAATTATATAGAAAAAAAGATGTTATAAAAGTTGGTAATGCTATACTTTCTAGTAATGTTAAACAAGTTATTTTTAGTGCAATGTGTATTGGTTGGAAAGATCTTGCCATTTATTTGAAAAGCAAAAATTCGCAGATTAAAATTAAAACTTTTTGGCATGGTAATCATTCTCAAGTTTCTGAGCCTTATGGCTGGGAAAGAAATATGGAAATCATTGAGCTGCATAAGCAAAAAATTGTTGATGTTATGGGTACTTGTAAAAAGAGTTTGATGAATTTTTATGAGAACGAAGGCTATAAAGCTGCTTTTATTACTAATCGTGTGGTTTTGAATAAAAGTATAAAAAGAACTAGAAAATCGGATGAAATTAGGATTGGTATTTATGCGGCAAAAAGTGATGATTGGCGAAAGAATATGTTTACGCAAATTGCTGCTGTATCATTAATGGAGAATGCTATTATAGATATGGTTCCTTTAAATAAGGATGCTATAGAATTTGCAAATGTTTTGGGAGTAAAAATAGAAGGTCTTGATAAACCTATTGCTAGATATAATTTAATTGAAAGAATGGCTGATAATGATTTAAACTTATATATAACTTTTTCAGAATGTGCTCCGATGCTTCCACTTGAAAGTTTTGAAGTCGGTGTACCTTGTTTAACTGGCAATAATCATCATTATTTTAAAGGTGATGAGCTTGAGAAGTATTTAGTAGTAAGTAATGAAGAAAGCGCAATTGATATTGCTAAAAAAGCAAAGTGTGCGATTGAAAATAAGGAAAAAATTATTAAATTATGTCATGAGTGGGTTATAAGGAATAACAAAAATAGTCAAAATGATGTAGAAAAATTTTTAAAAATGTGAGGTTTTTTATGATGGATAAACAATTAAATAAGATAACTGAAAACGGCACTTTGGTGTTGCTTCCTCATTCTAGTCAGGATTGGTTTAAATCTTTTCAATTTATGTTTGGAGAATGTATATTGCTTGATGACATATGTAATCGAGATAATTTGACAAGTTTTAATAAAGAAGTTAATAAAAAATGTCTTAAAAATTTAATAGTAGTTGATTATGATGATATATATCGTGATATTATTCCATTTATTAGTACTAAAACAAATATTAAATGGATTATGACTTATTCTATTGCTAGCTTAACGGATGGTGCTATTATGAATGTTCTACGAAATCTTATAGAATTTTATGATAGAGATTTGATTTCGGAAATTGGATGTTTTGATAAGAGCTTGTATATGTCATTAAAAAAAGCTGGGTATCCTATTAGTTATATATTACCTGATTTCAAATATTTGCAAAAAACATTATGTGATTCTAATGATATAGCAATTATTAGTAATGATTATAACCCAAATCATAGTTATTACAATATGTTAAGTGCTTTGAAACTTATAAATTATGATCAAGTTAAGTTAAATATTAATATGCCGGCTACTAAGAATTTTATTATAGATTTTGATATTAAAGCAAAAGAGGTTTCTAATTTGGATGAGCTAAGAACTAATAATAAATTAAACCTATATGTTAATTTTACTAATACAGAGACTTGTCTGGTTTTAGAGAGTATGGATAATGGTATTCCTTGTTTAGTTGGCAATACTGATTTATTTGATAATAATTCTTATTTGAAGGAAAAGCTAGTTTTAAAAAGTGATGATGATGTGTCTGAAATTGCGTTTAAAATAACTGATGTTTTAGAAAATACTCAAGAAATTTTAAATGAATATATTAAATTTAGAAAAAAATATATTGAACTTGCAAAACAAACTGCTATGGATTTTTTAAAATAGTGGAGGATGATAATATGAAATACGGTTTACTTTACTACAAGGATACTAATAATATAGGTGATGATATTCAATCTTACGCTGCATCAAGATTTATGCCGCGAATTGATTATATGATTGATCGTGAGCATTTAAATGATTTTGTTCCAAGCAAAAAGGAATATGTAAAGACGATTATGAATGCATGGTATATTCATGATATATTTAATTTTGATTTTTCTCCTTATATTTATCCATTATTTATTTCAATATTTTTTAAAAAATTTCCGTATCAAGCTGGTGTCACTGTAGGTGTTGATTATCTAAATGATAGTGTATTAAAGACATTAAAAAAATATTCTCCAGTAGGCACTAGAGATAAACATACACTTAAAATTATGAATGAGCTTGGAGTAGATAGTTATTTTTCAGGTTGCTTAACGCTTACGCTTGATAAATTTAAAGATGTCGAAAAAGGCGATTATATTGTTGCTGTAGGTTTAACAAGAAAGGAGTTAGCTTATTTAAAAAGTAAAACTAAAAGAAAAGTAATTGAATTTGTTCAAGATGTTGAAATAGGCTCTTTTAGTGAAGAAACTTGGGATCAAAGGAAAAAACGTGTAGAAGCTGTTTTAAAATTATATCAAGGTGCTCATCTAGTTGTTACTAATAAATTACATTGTTCACTTCCATGCTTAGCTTTAGAAACCCCTGTTTTATTATTGTATGATACTTCTTTTCCTGAAAATAAAGATAGGATTGGTTCTTATATAACTTATTTGAATTATATAAAGAGAGATGAATTCTTCAATATAGATTTAAACTTAGAAAATCCTAAGCCAAATCCTAAAAAATATTTGAGTATTAGAAAACAATTAATAGAGATGTGTTCAAACTTTATTTCTGATGATAAAAAAATAGATATAAGAGATTTGCCTGATCTTGATGTTTATAAATCGCTATTATATAGAAATAATGCTCAAAAACAAGTTATTATAAAACATTTTAATATATTATCTACTAAATATGAAAAAGAATGCTTAAAGTCAAGCAAATTATTTAAAGAGTTAAATGATTTAAAGTATCGAAATGAAGAATTAGAAAATGAGCTTAATTTGATGAAAAATTCTAGAGGTTGGCGTTTTCTTGAAATAATCAGAAAAATTTTAAGGATGAGGAAGTAATGTTGCTACCAATCGATGTTATTTATAGTACTTAGTGTAGTTAAAAGAAAGAGTTGATCTTATGATTAAATTAGAAAGATTTTTATTATTTACTATTTTATTTTTGTTTTTTGGAATTAATGCAGTTAAAGCTGAAACAAAAATAGAAATTATTGATAACAAAAAGTTTTATGTTATGGATGATGGTTCTAAATTAACTGGATTTCAAACTATCGATGGAAAGACTTACTTTTTTAGTAGAATGACTGGTGAGATGAGAACTGGTATGTTTTCTATTGATGGGAATAATTATTACTTTGATGAAGATGGAGTAATGCAAACTGGGATCATAGAAGTTAATGGCAAGAAAATTTGTTTCGATGAAAGTGGTAAACAAGTTTTAGGACTTAAAACAATAAATGGAAAGACTTACTTCTTTAGTAGGATGACCGGTGAGATGAGAACTGGTATGTTTTCTATTGATGG
>ONJI01000051.1 GCA_900318075.1 uncultured Bacillota bacterium
GCTGGATTCATACTTGCCCTAGGAGCATTAATCTACGGAGTATGGATTTAAAAAAATATACATAAAAAAAGGAAGCAATTCCTTTTTTATTTTGATTTATTCTTATTTTTCATCCAATTTTTACCATCAACACTTCTAGCAACAAGCATAGCTGCAGCTTCATCCCCAACAACATTAAGCATAGTCGCAGGTGGATCAATAACAGTAGCTACCATAGTAAGAAGTGGTAGAGCAGCCATTGGATAACCTAACATTGAAATAATTAAAGATTCTGATATAGTTCCGCCACCAATTGGAACAGCAGTAATTAATAAAACCGCAAGCATTGATACACCAACTATTTGTAAAATAGAAACATCATTTCCAAATAGGCTAACTAAGAACATAATTTTAAATACACATCCAATAATTGAACCATCTTGATGTAAGCTTGTGCCTAAACCTATAAATGTTTCAGATACATCATCAGGAATTCCCATCTTTTTCGCACTTTCAATATTTACAGGTAAACTAGCTGCAGATGAACAAGTAGCTAAAGAAGTAAACGTTGGCTCAAATATATTTGACCAAAACGCTTTAACAGCTTTATTTCCGCCAGCCATAAATGCATATAAAGTGTAAAATACACAATAGAAAACTAATGAAGCTATAGTATAAATAACAAAAGTTCTTAAATATCCTGTAGCAATCTCTCCACCAAATGTTCCAACTAAAGAAGCAAAGTAGCATCCAAGACCAATTGGCGCATAATACATAATAATATGTATGAAATTAAGTATTGTCTTATTAGCTGCTTCTAAAACATCTAAAAGAGGTTTAGTTTTTTCTTTATCTTTTCTCATCGCAAATCCAAAGATAATTGCAAATACTACTATAGCAACAACATTTCCCTTAGAAAATAGTTCACTGAAGTCACTAACACTAATTAATTCAACTGTACTTCCTAAGAAATTAAGCTCTGGATTATCAACTTTTTCAGTTGTAAAGGCTTTTCTAATTGTACTAGCATCTTTTGTATCGACAAGTTTAAACATTTTAGTTGTTCCGATACCAAAGAATATAGCAATTAATGAAGTAATAACAGAAACAATAATAATTTTTACAAAAATGTTTCTAAGTCTCTTTGGTGAATCCATTTTAGCAATTGTCGTACTTATTGTCAAAAACAAAAGAGGAACGATGGTTACAAAAAGTAAGTTTAAGAATAAATCACCTAATGGTTTAACCACATTTACATCTTCTTTAAAAATAACACCGCAAATAGCGCCTATAATTAAAGATAAGACAAGTAAAGCAGTTACTTTGTAATTTTTCCAAATTTTTTTCATAAATAAATCTCCCTTCACCTACAGTATAATGATACTTGAAAAAATAAGCTAATATGTGCTGTCCACGAAAAAAAATAAAATCCACACAAAAACCCCGAAACATGATATAATGTTGCTGGAGATGTATATGGAAACAAAATACGTAAAAATGAATAATAATCAAAGAGAACTATCACTAGGAAACTTTTGCCGAATAGTAAAGGAACTATCCTTAAATAAAACTTTTGCCAATCAAACAGAAGTATTTTATGCGATTTTTGGAGTAGATAATGTAAGTGACTCCACTATAAATAATTATTGCATAGGATACCGTTCAATAGGAACAGAATTTAAGCAAATTTATATCAAAAGAGAAAAATATCCAAATATAGAATTTGATGAAACTATATTGACTCTTTTTTCAATCTTAAAAGGAAAGATTTATAACAACATTACCCATGATGAAATCGAAAAAATATCAAAAGAAAACTTACCTAAAAAATTAAGCTTAGAACTATATAATTTAGCCAAAAACGACGTAACAGTAAGCTCTGAATTTACCAAAAAGATATATAGACTTATAAACAATGACGAAATATATGCCGCCTTATGTGAGATACTTATATATATCGTTTTAGAAAAAAAACAACCAGTTTATATAGATAAAAGTCAAAGAGAACTATTTGAAAATATACTTAATAATACAAATATTTCAATGAATGAATTAGAAAATTTTTTAAAAGCCCAGCTTAGGGATGGAGTAAACTATACATATTCATTAAAGAAACTAGCTAAAGAAAAAAATCCGTATGCCGCTTTCGAGCTTGGTGAAATGGAATATAGAGGTACAATGACCGGCACGCCTAGATACGTAAAAGCTTACGAATATTTTAAAATTGCTGCCGAAAAAAATCATCCTAGAGCTAACTGGTTAATTTCAAAAATGTTACTGGAAGGACAAATTGGTAAAAGTACAGATGAAGATTTAAGAAAAGCATATCAATATTTAAAAAATGCTGAAGAATGTGGAAGCATCGCCGCGACAAATACAATAGGTTTATGCTATTTAAATGGATGGATTCCAGATAAACCTAAAAATATAGAGATGGCTATAAAATATTTTAAAAAAGCTGCAGATAAAGATTATGTGTATGCCCATAACAATTTAGGCAAAATATTTGAAGAAAAAGGTGATTATGAAAAAGCTTACAGCCACTATTATTTCAGTGCCTCACTAGAAGAAAGCTGGGCTTTAAATAAAATAGGTCAGTGGTATAGAACTGGGACATTTCTAGAAAAAGATATGAAAAAAGCATATGAGTATTATAATAAAGCTTTAGAAGTGCCACAAAATATCTTAAATCATTGGGCCTATTTTAATCTGGCAAAATACTTCTACATGAATGGAAATTACGAGGCTAATATTGAAAAAAATCAAAAAAAAGCTATTGAGTACTTTGAAATATGTATAAAAAGTGATATAGATGAGGCGTATCAAGAACTCATCAATATATATATTGATAAATATTTAGAAAATCAAAATGATGAATGCATAAATAAGATAAACAAATACATGTCAAAACTAGAATTAAAACCATATTATGAAAAATGTAAAAAAAACATTTTAGAAAAACTATCAATACTACAAAAAGAAAAATTAATTATCATAAAAGCTAATTGACATATAGATAAATAAAATATAAAATTTATAATAAAGGTGATAAAAGATGAAAAAAGGATTTACTTTAATTGAACTTTTAGGAGTGATTATCATTTTAGGAATAATTGGATTAATAGTTGTGCCAGTTATTCAAGGAACATTAAGCGACAGTAGTCAAAAGCTTTGTGAAGATCAAATAACTATATTTGAAAAGGCTGCCAAAAATTATGTGGCTCAAAACCCATATGGAGATTATGACAATATAGACATATCTTTAGAAAAACTTCAAACTGAAGGATTACTTGACGAAAGTGATCTCAAAAATCCAAAAGGAGGAATTTTTGATAAAGAAAGTACAGTTAAAATTACATATGATGGAATAAAATACACATATAAATATAGTGGAACATGTGAGGATTAATTTACATTAGTCCTTTTTTTTGCTAAAATTATTTTAGGTGAAAAATATGTTATATAGTTCCATAAATAATGAAAAAATAAAAACATTAAATCTTTTAAAACAAAAAAAGTATAGAGATAAAGAAAAATTATTTTTAGTTGAAGGAAGACATTTAGTTGAAGAAGCCTATAAAAACGGTTATTTAAAAGAACTGTTAATTCCCGAAAATAGTAATTATAGCCTAGATGTACCTACAGCTGAAATAAGTAATAGTATTATCAGATACTTGACAGATTTAGAATCACCAACCGGAATATTTGGAATATGTGAAAAAAAAGAAATGAATTTAAAAGAAGGAAAGATTTTAATACTTGATGGTGTTCAAGATCCAGGCAATCTTGGAACTATAATAAGAAGTGGTGTAGCTTTTAATATTGACACAATTGTTGTAAATGACAAATGCGCGGATATCTATAGCTCTAAAGTGATTAGAGCTTCTCAAGGAATGATATTTAGTGCTAGCATTATAAAGAAAGATTTAAAAGAATTTGTAACAAATATAAAAAATACACATAAAGTTTTAGCCACTAAAGTAGATGGTGGGAAAAAGTTAAAAGATATTGAAAAATTAGAAAAGTTTGCTATAATAATGGGCAGTGAAGGAAGCGGAGTAAGTAAAGAACTATTAGACCTTGCTGATGAATACTTATATATCCCCATGAACGACAAATGTGAGAGCTTAAACGTTGCCGTCGCATCTAGTATAATTTTATATGAATTAAGTTAGGAGATGATTAAATGCTTTATATTGGTAATTTAGTAAATACCCATGGAATAAAAGGCGAAGTAAAAATCATCTCTGATTTTAAATATAAAGAAGTAATATTTAAAAAAGGCTCAAATATATATATTAATGGTGATAAATATAAAATAAAAACTTATAGGAAGCACAAAAACTTTGATATGGTTAGCTTTGAAGGTATTAATGATATTAATGAAGTAATTCCACTAAAAGGCAGTAAAGTATACATACAAAGAGATGATTTTAGCTTTCCGGGTTTATTAAATGAAGATTTATATGGTAAAAAAGTATATGATAAAGATAAATATATAGGCATTTTAGATGATATAGAAAAAAATGTAAATCAAGAATTATTAGTTGTAAGAAATCAAGATAAAAAGTATTTAATACCTTATGTCGATGAATTTGTAAAAGAAATAGATGACGATATTCATCTAGATTTAATAAAAGGATTTATCGATGAAGATTGATATACTTACAATATTCCCCGAAATGTTCGAAGGGTTTCTCAGTACCTCAATTATTAAAAGAGCTATCCAAGATAATAAAGTAGAAATAAAAATTCATGACATAAGAAAATATAGTAATGATCCTCATAAAAAAGTTGATGATTATGGCTATGGTGGTGGAAGAGGCATGGTATTAATGCCAGAACCCATTTTTAACGCAGTAGATGATATCAAGACAGATAGTAGTAAAATAATACTTATGACACCACAAGGAAAGACATATAAACAAACTATGGCTTATGATTTAGCAAAAGAAAACCACATTATTATAATATGCGGACACTACGAAGGTTTTGATGAAAGAATCAGAACTTTAGCCGATATTGAAATAAGCATTGGTGATTATGTTCTTACCGGTGGTGAACTTCCCAGCATGGTCATAACCGATAGTATTGTAAGATTATTAGATGGAGTCATTGAAAAAGAATCACATATAAATGATTCCTTTAATAATGGCATGTTAGATTATCCAGTCTATACTAAACCAGTAAATTTTAGAGGAATGAAAGTTCCAGAAGTTTTACTATCTGGACATCACGCCAACATAAAAAAATATAGAGAAGAAGAAGCCTTAAAAAAGACTAAAGCACGAAGACCAGATTTACTAGAAGGTGATAAAAATGAATAAAAGGTACTACATTGTCGATAGAGAAAATACCGAAATAGTTCATGGATACATTGATTACGATAATATTAAAGGCTTTAATATAAAGCCTCAAAATACAGTTCCTTATGAAGGAATAGAAGTAGGACATTTAACTTTAGTTGAACCAGATTTAATTAAGAAAGTTTTAGAAAGAAAAACCAAAAGAAAGCTAAACGCTTATTTAAACTTCTTACTTACTGTAATCGATGATGATGACAGCGATGGTGATGCTTTGGAATTAGTTATTGATGATGTTGCCAGATATAAAAGTATTATTATCAATAAATATTCTAAATTTTTAGATAAAAAATATATAAACACCCTTCTAAAAAAAGTAAATATGGTTGAAAGAGAGTTAAAAGAAAAACTTAGAGAAATATATTTACAAAGTGAAATGCAAATAGGCCGAAAAAGATAGTTGAAAAAAATAAAAATATATGATACAATTATTCACGTCGTGATCCGCTTTGATTCGTTACATATGATCATAGATTTATAAAAGGAGAGTGAGACTATGAATTTGGTAGATAAGATAACGAAGAGCCAAATCAGAACAGATTTACCTGAATTCCGTGTCGGTGATACTGTTAAAGTAAATGTTAAAATCATCGAGGGAAAACGTGAAAGAATACAAGCGTTTGAAGGTATTGTAATTGCCATTAAAGGTAGTGGCGTAAGTAAAAACTTCACTGTCAGAAAAAAATCAGGTGGTGTTGGAGTTGAAAGAACATTCCCATTTTCATCACCAAAAGTTGCCAGTGTAGAAGTAATCAGAAAAGGTAAAGTTAGAAGAGCTAAACTTAATTATTTACGTGACCTTAAAGGACAAGCAAAAATTAAAGAAAGAAAATAAGGCCAGGCCTTATTTTTTGCTTAAAGGGGATAAAAATATGATGTTAGAAAGCGATCAAAAGATAATTAAAATATTTAAAGATATAATTCCATATATAATTATTGTTATATCCGTAATATTATTTAGAAGTTATATCATTACTCCAATCGAAGTTGAAGGAACATCTATGTATTCATCATTAGATGACGGTGAGATACTACTATTAAAAAAATATGATAAGAATTACAAAAGATTTGATGTCATTGTCTTCAGTAATGGTAAAGATAGACTTATTAAAAGAATAATTGGTCTTCCAGGGGAAACACTAAAATACAAAGGTAACAAGCTTTATATCAATGAAAAATATATTAAAGAACCATTTTTAAAAAATAATCAGAAGACATATGATTTTAGCTTAGAAGATTTAGGTTATGAACAAATTCCAGAAGGATATTACTTTGTCTTAGGCGATAATAGAACAAATTCTACTGATAGCCGTATCATTGGACCAGTTTCCAGTAAACAAATTTCCGGAAAGACCGATTTTGTAATATTCCCATTTACTAAATTTGGAAAATTTTAAATAATTACTTAAAACAAACTTAGGTTTGTTTTTTTGAATAATAGATAGTCATATAAAATATGCAAAATAAAGAGAAGCCATTGACTATATAATGCTTGTTTGTTATAATGAACTAAATGATAAATAGGAGTATGATGTATGAAAAAATTACAAAACAAATGGGTTAGAGCAGCCATTCCCGCTTTACTTATTCACTGCTCAATTGGAACAGTATACTGCTGGTCAATATTTAAAGAAGCCATAGCTGCAAAAATTGGCATGAGTAGCTTTGCCTTAGGTTGGGCATTTTCACTTGCAATATTTTTTTTAGGAATGTCAGCCGCATTTGCAGGACGAATGGTTGAAAAAGATATACATAAATCATCTTTAATCGCCTGTATTTGTTTTACTGTTGGAATGCTTGGCACAGGATTATTTATTCAATTTACAACTGGTGTGGTAGCTCTTTTAGGAATATATTTGTGTTATGGATGCATTATGGGAATTGGCCTTGGAATTGGTTATTTAACCCCAGTTAAAACCTTGATGTTATGGTTTTCAGAGCAAAAAGGTTTAGCTACTGGAATTTCTATAATGGGATTTGGCCTTGCAAAAGCTATAGCTACTCCAATTATGGAAATAATTCAAAAAAAACTAGGAATTTCTGAAATGTTTTACATCCTAGGTACTATTTATTTTATTATGATGTTTATAGGACACGTTCTTCTGAAAAAGCCAGATGGATGGGTAGAAGCAGACGATAATAAAAATGACTTTAAACCGCTTGCTATGTTTAAAGACAAAACATTTTTAGGAATTTGGTTAATGTTCTTTATTAATATTCACTGCGGCCTAGCTTTAATAACATATGAAAAGCAAATATTAGGAACTACATTTGCTGGTATGACTGTATTAACTGCTATGATAAGCATTGTTCCATCAGTTACAGCTGCCTTTAATGCTTTAGGTAGAATTGGATATTCAACTATTTCTGATAAAATGAAAGAAAGAAATACGGTTTATATAATTATCTTTACAAGCTGCATAATAATTACTTTAATTACACTAATTCCATCTGCCATAACTAACACATCAAAGTCTATGATAATTGCCAGTTTAGTTATAATACTATTAGTAATAATAAATTTAGGATATGGCGGCGGTTTTTCGACACTTCCAGCATTACTTTCAGAAAGATTTGGGATGGAAAAAATTAGTAAAATTCATGGACTAACACTTTCTGCTTGGGCAATTGCTGGTCTTACTGGAAACAACATGTCTGAATTAATATTAAGCCTGACTGGAAACACATATGATTACATATTAATAGCTACATTAATTTTATACCTTATAGCCTTAATCATATGCGTAAAAATTGTTGGCAAAAACAAAGAAAAACAAGTAAAAACTCGCAAGAAATTAAAAAAAGCCTAAAAGTGTAAAGTAACAAATTAATTTTTGCTACTTTTAATTTTATAAAAATATTAATGATAAAATAATTATAAGAGGATTTATGAAAGAAATATTTAATAAATATATAAACAATGAAATAAAACTTGAAAAATGGCAAAAAATAGGTATAATTTGTTTAGTAATAGTTATATCAGGCATATTTGGCTGGATCTATGAATACATTTTTTACTTTTTTAATAGTGGGATGAAACAGTTTTATTGGAGAGGTGCAAACTTTCTTCCATGGATAAACATATATGCGACTGGCTCAATAATGATTATATTGTTAACTCATAAAACAAAAAAGAATCCACTATATGTCTTCCTAATTTCAGCAATATCTACCGGCATATTAGAATACTTAACTGGCCTTGCCATGTATAAATTAATGGGTGGGATTAGATGCTGGGATTACAATACTGAGATATTAAATTTCGGAAATATAGATGGCTTTGTCTGCCTTAGAAGTGTCACATTTTTCGGACTTTCCGCGTTATTACTTATATACTGCATTGTCCCATTTTGTATATATTTATCAAAAAAAATGAATAGACATACATTTATGGCCTTTAGTATTACAATATGCTTCATATTTTTATTTGATGAGTTTTATAATTTGTTATTTGCCAAAATGTTAAATCTCCCAAGATCAGCAGAAATATATAAAAACATTGGCATTAAGTACATGGACTATTATAAAAATAAATAATATAAATATAATTTAATAGTTATATAAGATAGAGGTGAACTATGAAAAAAAGAAGACTTAAAAAAAGAGCAATAATTATATTTTTAATATTATTTTTACTATCATTATATTTGCTATATTTAACACTTCTTTCATCATTGAAAATTAACGCTAAAGATATATCAGTTCCAGTTAATGGGGAATATAAAGAAAAAGTAAGTGCAACCTTCTTAAAGAAAGATATAAGCAATAAAATAAAATCGACAAAAAACGTAAATACGAAAAAAATAGGCATTTATAAAATAAAATATAGCGTAAATTATTTAATATTTAAAAAGACTAAAACAATAAAAGTAGAAGTAAAAGATAGTACAAAACCAATAATAACACTAAAAGACGCAGACAAAGAATTTTATGCAATAG
Source organism: uncultured Bacillota bacterium (assembly GCA_900318075.1). Classification (GTDB taxonomy): domain Bacteria; phylum Bacillota_I; class Bacilli_A; order RF39; family UBA660; genus Coprosoma. The sequence continues at coordinate 9,282 of ONJI01000051.1, forward strand.
GAACTTCCTATAAAGAAAAAGGCTTTTCAGCATCAGATGATATTGACGGTGACATAACAGATAAAGTAGAAACGACAGATAATATCGATAAAAATAAAGAGGGGACATACGAAGTTACTTATAAAGTAAAAGATAAAGCTGGAAACATAGAAACCAAGAAAAGAACAGTAATATACACCCAAAAAAATACTAAAGGAGTTCCCGTTTTAAATTATCATTTCTTCTATGATCCAACTTTAGGTGAAGAGTGTAATGAGGGTAATTGTGAAATAGTAAGTGATTTTAAAAAACAATTAGATTATTTAAAAGAAAACAATTACAAAACACTTTCCATGGAAGAATTTAGAGACTGGATGTATGGCAAAATTGACGTACCTGAAAAAAGTGTCTTAATAACGGTTGATGATGGCGCAAAAGGAACTGGTAAACATAATGGCAATAAACTTAACCCCTTACTTGAGGAATATCAAATGCATGCCACTTTATTTTTAATAACCGGTTGGTGGGATATCGAGAATTATGAGTCTTATTATTTAGATATAGAATCACATACAAATGATATGCATACCAGTAATGTTTGCGAAACCGAGAAAAGAGGAGCAAAAATGTTATGCTCATCAAATGATTATGTAATGAAAGATCTAAAAAAATCACAAGAAATAACAAAATCAAAAATGGCCTTTTGCTACCCATTTTATGCCTATAATGAAACTAGTAACAGACAGGTAAAAGAGGCTGGCTTTGAACTTGCGTTTATTGGCGGCGGTTCAAAAGCAACTCAAAAAGTAGACAAATGGCATATTCCAAGATACCAAATAGTAAAAACAACATCACTCGAACAATTTATTAAAATCGTTAATTAAAGCATATTTTTATGCTTTTTTTATTTATAGAAAAAACTAAAAATGTGATATAATTATAACGAAATTATTATTGTAAAGGAGTATTGATTTATGAGTTTTTTGGAGTATTTGGGGTTAGAATACATTTTTAACGGCATGGATAATAATAGTAGTGAAAGTGCAGGATGCGGAGGTATACTTTTTATAGTTGGAGTATTAGGCTGGTTACTTCTTGCTATCTTTCGTTCTTATCTTATTGATAAAGCAGCGACAGTATTTAATTTAGTTGCATTTATTGGGATTATTATTGCACTAGGAGCAAAGTTCTATTATGCAAAGAAGACAAATGAATTAAATGTTGGTTTTTTAATCGTATCTGTAGTTGTAATTGCAATATCATTTTTTATAGGCTTAAGAACTACTTATCATTCAGCAATTTATAATTACGAATATAATCATATTGGATCAGCAATAGCATATACTTTTGTACCATCAGTTATACTAAACTTTTTATTTCCATTTTTTTGTCATTATAAAAAAGAAAAAATTACTTCTATTATTGGAAAAGCTTTTGGATCGATTGGACTATCAATATTAATTATTATAGTAGTATTCTTTATAGGTCAAGCAATAACAGTAGTCGCATATTTTACCGGAAATGAAAATATTTATGATAAATTTGTAACATATCATAATTTAGAATATAACAGTGCTAGAGAAGAATTTAAAGATATGAATTTAGATGATAGGCTAAAAACTATTTATTCAAGAGCATTAGATAATGCTAATAATAGATGTAATGAATATACTTATATAGATGATTGTGGCAAATATAAAAAAGACAATTATATAGAAATAATAAGTTCAATTTCAGGAAATTATGGCTATTCAATTGTTAGAAATTATCAAATAAATGAAAACGAAGATGCCATAAAAGTAAGTGATAAAGAGTATAATAATAATTTTAGTTACTATATATTTAATAAAAATGATTATACAATAAGCTCAATCAGTGAAGAGCAATTTAATAATTATTATAACCAGAATTAAAAATATTGTTAACTTACAATAAAAGTGATATAATTTTAATAGATAAATCACTTATACGTGATGAGTCAAGAGAGGAGTAAAAAAATGGCTAATAAGGGTATGGGATGCTATAAACACCCTGAAGAAACAGTCGTTGGTACTTGCCCAAAATGTGGAAAGTTCTTATGTAAAGAATGTGCTGACAAATACGAAAGCCATCTATGTGATGGATGTGAAAAAGAAAGAAAGGATAAAGCTGAGCAAGTTCTTAATGCTAAAAAAGCAAAGTTAGCACAAGATGCTGGGACAGCAAAAAATGAAGCATTAAAGAGTTTAATTATAGGAGTAGTTGTATCATTAGTTTTTGGAATTATTGGTTTTTCAGCAGGTAAGGCTGATGGCAATGGAGTTATGATGGCTTATATGCTAGCAGGATTCCCATGGGGATATAGACTAATAAGCAAATTAATGGATGATGGCGTTATGTTCTTTGCAGCCCTTGCTGGTAATTTTTGGGTAGCATTTTTCATTAAATTAGTTCTTGGTATGCTAATTGGATGTATTGCTTGGCCAATTATTATTGGTTATAGAATTTATGCTTTTGTTCAAGCTAATAATGTACATAAAAGTGTATCAAATAAATAGTATCTATTTTGATACTATTTTTTTATGATATAATAACTTATGGTGATTACTTTGAACATAGAAAATGAAGTTTTTAAAAGAACAACTGTTAATTTTAATAATTTAGAAAAATATGGCTTTCAAAAAGAAAATGACACTTATAAATTTGAGAAGATTTTTTTAAATAATGAATTTAAAACAATTATTAGTATCGATGGTAAAGGTCTTGTAAGTAGCAAAGTAATTGATTTACAGTTCAATGAAGAATATACAAATATTAGAACTGAAATGAATGGTGAATTTGTAAATAATGTTAGAGAGTCTTATAAAAACATCTTAATTGATATTAGAGAGCATTGCTTTGAAACAAATTTTTTTATTTTCAACCAAGCAAATAGAATTAATAAATATATTAAAGAAAAATATAATAATGAGCCAGAATTTCTATGGGATAAATTTCCAGGATATGCTGTTTATAGAAATGAAAATAATAAAAAATGGTATGGAATAATAATGAATCTTGATTTGTCAAAACTAGATAGTGACTCTGGTGAAGTAGAAATAATTAATGTTAAATTAGATGAAAATAAGATTCAAAAGCTATTAAAACAAAAAGGTTTTTATGAAGCTTACCATATGAGTAAAACGGATTGGATTTCAATAATATTAAATGAAACTTTGAAAGATGAAGAAATAATATCATTAATAAATGAGTCATATAATCTAATAAGTGAACCTGAAGAATGGATAATTACTGCAAATCCTAAATTCTATGATGTTATTAACTGTTTTAACGATACAGATGAAATAATTTGGAAACAATCAAGTAATGTTCATGTTAATGATATAATTTATTTATATGTAGCAGATCCATATTCTAAAATAATGTATAAATGTAAAGCTATAGAGGTAAATATACCATATGAATATAAAGATAAAAATGTTTCAATGGGCCACGTTATGAAAATAAAATTGTTGAAGAAATTAGAAAATAAAGACTATACTTTTGAATATCTCAATAAATTAGGAATTAAAGCTATTAGAGGACCTAGAAAAATTAATAAAGATATAAGTGATAGATTAAAGTAAACTAATCTGAAGGTTAAGACATTTTAAAAAGATTAGAATCGAAATTCTAGCCTTTTCATTTGTAGAAAAAAACTCAAGTTTTGTCTCGCGTTATTTTTCTAATTATTTATGTACTATTATTTTGAAGAAAAAATAATATGAATAACAATAAATGATTTGATGAGCGGTGAAAGAGAGTTGAACTTAGTGAAAAATAAATTAATAACAGTATTCTTTTTATTAATAGTAATTGTAATTTGCACGCTATTAGTAATTAATAATAAGAAAGGAAAAAGTATAGATATGGAAGAGACTAAAAATAAAGTAATTAATACAAATACTAAATTCAATTTTGAAAATAGATATGTAACTCTTAATAATGGTGTCAAAATGCCAATTATAGGATTAGGTACTTGGAGTTTTACAAACGAAGAAGCTGAAGAAGCAGTTTATATTGCCATTAAAAATGGATATAGATTAATTGATATTGCACAGTATTATGGCGATGAAGTTGGCGTAGGAAAAGGTGTAAGAAAAGCAATTAGTGAAGGTATTATCAAAAGAGAAGATGTTTTTGTTACTTCGAAGATATATGCATCTACTGACCATAATAAAGCAATTGAAAAATCTTTAAATAATTTAGATATTGATTATATTGATTTACTTTTAATTCACCAACCTGGATTTGATGATAAAGGTTTGTATCAAACAATGGAAAAATATTATAAAGAAGGTAAATTAAAATCAATAGGAATATCAAATTATTATACGAAAGAAGCTATTGATGAAGTGCTAAGCTATGCTGAGATAGTTCCTGCAGTCATACAAAATGAGAATCATATCTATTATCAAAATAATGAATTACAAGAATATGTAAAACAATATGGAATAATAATTGAATCATGGTATCCATTTGGTGGAAGAGGACATACAGAAGAAAGTTTTAACAATGAAACTATTTTAGAATTGGCTAAAAAATATAATAAAACATCAGCTCAGATAATATTAAGATGGCAATTACAAGCAGGATATATCGCAATTCCAGGAAGTAAAAATCCTAATCATATAAAAGAGAATATAAGTATATTCGATTTTGAATTATCTGATGAAGAAATGAAAAAGATATATAATATTAATGAGAATAGAAGATATGAAAATTGGTAATATAAAAGCATTGCAATATTAAAATATTAGAAATTGAGAAATCAGTTCCTTTTTAGAAATATTATGATTGACCATACGTCAAGGGAACTATAGTAAAAAAATTGATGTTGCAGCATCTAACCCTTATATAAATGCCAAATTTTAAACAAAGAAATTATATAAAAACAGACTTATTTCAGTTTCCAAAAAGTAAACTGACTCCCCAATTAAAAATTACGTATAGGCAATAAAATAGAATATATGTTTGATTTTTTTTAAAAATTGTGGTACAATGTACATCGTTGAAAGAGAATGGAAGATTTATGAATGGAGAATATCCTTTCTACTGTTCTATGTGATCTAATGATATAGCTTTTAGAAGAAAAGTTGGTATGGAATCATTTGACCATCAAGTTAGATATAGAATTGATTGGGGCCCAGAAAAAGGTGCTCATTTCAATTTTGAAGATGGGTTAGAATAGGTGATGGGCCATTAGAAGCAAGTCATTTTGATAGTGATACATATTATGATATGAGAATTGGTGAAATTGATTAAAGTTCACTTACTCCAAAAGTATTAGATGGTTTATGTGAATCTGGTTTTATTCCAACAATTTCTACATTAGAAGTTCCTTGATGTATTGAAGCAATTGATTTATCATAAAACAGAACTTTATTAGAAACAAATTTAGAAAATCAAAATACAGATAAAATTAATAAAAAAATAGAAATAAATAATATTAGAAAATAAATAAAAGTAGGAGAACTAATTATGATAGAAAGATTTAAAAGAGAAAAACAAGAACAAAGAGATGGATTAGCAATAGGTACTAGATATGCAGTTACTTATCTTGATATTTCATGTCCTATTGTTTATGAATTAGATGATCATACATTTGATTCTTGTGTACGTAGATTTGATTCATATGGATTATCAGCTCCTGGAATAAGTCGTTTATATACTGTAGTGGAATATTTAGGTGATGGAAGATATATAGATTTAGTCTCAAATATTGAATTTAGAAGAGCTGTTGTAGATGATGATATTTTAGATACTGTAACTCAAAGTTATGAAAAAGAAGCTATAGCTATCTATGATGATTTAATAGATACTCCAATATCACTTAGAGGTACTGGATTTGTAGCGTTAACTCCAGAGATAAAGGCAAGGATCTTGAATGATACTTTACCTAGAAGTGAAGAAATAGTTAGTGCTCTTGAACAAGTACAAAATATATCTAGAGCAGAAATAGAGAAATTCTATGAAAAATTAAATAGAGAAAAAATGCATTATTACTATAATATTGCTCAAAAAGAAAACAAAGAAAAAGATACTGAAGCACATAGATTAAGACAAGAACAATTAAGAAGAGAAGAAGAAGAGAGACAAAGAATAGAAGCATTAAAATTAGCTGAGGAAGTTAATCCAAGATTTGATATTGTTTTTCCAGTAAGAAAAAGAAAAATAAAGAAATAAAAGATGTGTCTAGATGATATGAACCCCGTTTCTTGGGCATAGAAACGAGGTTTTTTATGAGTAAATTAACATTTGAAGATATAATTAATTTATATAATGATAGAAAAGCAGGAATGTTAATTTATTTATTATAAAATTATTTAATGTTATAATTTTAATGATTTAAATGCGAGAAAGTGATTTTTATGAGCGAAATAAAACTAATATAAACTGCCTGTCCTGTATTTATGGCTACAATCACTTAAACCCTTATAAAATGGGAGTTTTTAATAATTAACATCTTGCATATTTAATATAAAAAAATGATAAAATACGTAAAACCTAAAAATGACAATTTCAAATACTCAGAAGAAAGAAGACTATTTTATGTAGCTTTAACAAGATGTAAAAAAAATAATATTTTTCTTGTAAAAAAAGATAATTCTTCCATATTTGTAACCTAAATAATAAAAAATAATAAAAAAAATATCAAAATAATTGACAAAACATAAAAAAAAGCATAAACTATACTGGTATACTGATTTAGTATAACAGTATAGTTAGAAAGAAGTGGTTTTTTGACAAAAAAAGAAGAAGTAATAGAGGCAGCTAGAGAGTTGTTTTGCACATACGGTTATAGAAAAGTATCAATGGATGAGATAGCAAATAAGTCAAAGGTAACAAAAAAAACTATATATTCATACTTTAAAGATAAAAATGATTTAATAAAATATTTTGCTTACGAAGAAATAGAAAAAATGAAAAAAATAGTAGATAAAATAGAAAAACAAAATATCAAAGCGACAGAAAAAGTACATAACATAATATATAGTTTAATAGAATTTAAAAAAGAAGAAAAATTACTAAAATCGTTCACAGATGAAGCAAAATATCTTCCGTCTGGAATTGCAGACGAATGTTCAAAAATGCTTACATATTCTATCATGGAAGAAATAGAAAAACTATTAAAAAAAGGCATTGAAAATGGAAATGTTAGAAAATGTGACACAAAGCTAGCAGCATTTATAATTTATAAAATGTATTTTGCCTTAATGTTTGAATGGAATAAACCACTTGATAAAAAAGAAGTCACGGAAAACATAATGGATATATTAAAAACAGGTATATTTAATTAGGAGGGTTTGAAAATGAAAGATAAATTTAAATATGTTATTATATCAGTTGTACTATTAATACCTTTTATATATAGTTACTTCTATTTAAAAGCATATTGGAATCCATACGGAGAAGGAAATATAGATAACTTGCCGGTAGCAATAGTAAATGAAGATAAAGGAAATAATGGAAAAAAATTAGTTGAAAGCATAAAGAATAGTAAAAAATTAAAAATAAAAGAGTTAAATGAAGAAAAAGCCAATAAAGGATTAAACAAAGGAGAATATTATGCAGTTATAAACATACCAAAGAGTTTTACTAAAGATATGGAAAGTGCAAGAGAAGAGGAAAAACATCATGCTACAATCACATACTCACCAAATCAAAAAACAAATTACCTTGCGAGCCAAATTATTAATAGTGTAGTCAATGCTGTGGAAAAAAATCTAGACAACGAAATTAATTCAAAAATAGTAGGAGGATTATCAGAAAATATCGAAGAAGTCCCTGATAAACTAAATAAGATAAGCGATGGCTTCTCAGAGTTAAAAGAAGGAACAACAAAATTATCAGATGGAAGTAATACTCTACTTCAAGGAACGAATACATTAGAGTCAAATTACAAAAAATTTAATAGAGGAGTATCAGATATAAAAAATGGCTCAGACAGATTATCTTCAGCAATTAATTCCTTAGATACAGGAATAAGCCAAATAGAAAGTTCAAATACACAAATAGATGACCTTATTAATGGTATAGGTACATTGAAACAAGGAAGTGACGAATTCTCAAATTCACTTCAAAATTACACGAACGGAGTAAAAAATACTCTATTAAATTCAAAACCAATAATAGATGAATTGAAAGAACAAGCATGTGAAGCTTATCAGTTAACAGGACAAGAAGAATACAAAGAAAAATGTACAAAATTAACAACATTATCAGAAACATACACAGTAATTATAAATTCGAGCGATCCACTATTAAATGGTAATGAACAAATTAATGGTGGAATAACAATGCTCAAATCAAAAGAAAGCAACTTAAAAGCACTTCAAAATGGACTAACAAGCCTAAAAGAAGGATCAGCACAAATAAAAGCAGGAGCAGAAAACCTAAAAGGAGGAGCAGCCTCTTTGTATAATAGTTCAGTACAGATAGAAAATGCATTATACAAAGTAAATACAGGAACAAGCACCCTAAATAATGGACTAATAACACTAAATTCAAGTGTAACAAATGCCAAAAAAGAAATAGATACAAATATAGATAATACAAAAACAGAATTAAAGAAAGTGGAAACATTAAGAGATTATAGTAAAGAACCAGTAAAAATAGACACAAAAGAAGTAAACAAAGTAAATAGCTATGGAACAGCATTCTCACCACTATTCCTATCGATAGGTCTTTGGATAGGTTGCTTAATGATGTTTATGGTATTTTACTATGACAAAGAAGAAAGATTTGGATTATTAGGAATTAACTCAAAAGATAAAGTTAAACAGCTTCTAGCCTACCACGGATTAATAACACTATCATCAATAGTTTTAGGATTATTATCACAAATATTGTTAGATTTTCAAATATCAAACACATTTATGTATTACTTAAGCTTAATTATAATTGGAAATACATTCATGAGTATTATGGCCTTCTTA
>ONJI01000050.1 GCA_900318075.1 uncultured Bacillota bacterium
GTATTTAATACATCATCTAATCTATTAATTCTAACATTCATATTACTTTCTAATTTTCTTAATATCTTTTTATAATCTTTAATCTTAATATGTTTGATATCACTACCTTTAATACCTCTTTCTAAATCATAACCTGCATCAGTTAATCTCTTGTGATATTTATCTTGTAATAAAGATAAATGCTCATTATCTTTAATATATTGTTTTTTAGATATAGTATATCTATCTGTTTTAGTTCTTTTATCATACTTCTTAATAAGTGGTACAACAACACAATGAATATGCGGTGTTTTCTCATCTAAATGCAGGACACTATGAAGAACTTGTTCTTTAGTATAACCTAAATCATTATATACAAATTCCATGCAAGTATTTGCCCAAGCAATAATTTCTTCCCTTGTCATATCTTTAAAGAAATCATGTGATGCACTCATTAATAATTCATCTGCAACTACACTTTTAGAACTATCTAGCATATCTCTAAACGTTTTCTTTCTATCTGCTCTCATAGTTAACATTCTTGTGTCATGTTCTTTTTTATATTCTTTAGTGAGATTATAAAAACCACTTACATACTTTGTATTAAGTGGTACTAAATCTATATTATCTTTACTTCTATTAATATCTATATCTGGATTAGACTTATAAGACTTCTTATCTCTTTTATTATGTGCACCTATCTGAGCTAAATCGTTTATTGTAAATATAGGTTCACTTCTAAATATTGCATAATTTAAATTCATATATCGTTTCTCCTCTCTCTTAAATATCAAAAAAAAGATATGTCTCTAAACATACCTTTATAATTCATAATATATAGTTTTATATTTCATATTCAACAATTTCTGCAGGTTTAATTTTATTATCACCTAATACTGATTGCATCGCTATTTGGTGAAAAACAAAAATAACACATTTATAATTTTTATATTTATTAATAACACTATTAATTCTATTTTTTACTTCTTCTTTACTCTCCCACATAACATCTCTATCAATAGGTCTTACTCCTTTATTGTTAAGAAAATCTTTAGAAATATCTCTCAAATCATTACCAGTATATTGATAAGATAAATCTGGTTCCCATTCTCTCAAATCTGGTTCAACTCTAATATCAATGCCTGTTTCTTTTGATATAATTGCAGCAGTTTGTAATGCCCTTGTATATGGTGACGAAACAATTATTTCTGCTTCTTTTAATCTTGTATCTTTTGATGTTTTTATCACATCATCTATTTTTTCTATATCAAGAGGTGCTAAATCATTACCATGTCCAATAAAACCGTGACTATCGCCATATGAATAATCTGGAACTCCATGTCTAATCATAAATATTTTCATTTTAATTCTCCCTTCATTTACAAAAATTATATCATAAATCATTAAAAAAGTGTATAATACTTAAAAGGGAAATTTTTGTAAGCAATATAATCCTAAGATCATTATCTTAATTAAGAATAATTTAAAATAGATTAAATTATATGAATATTTGCTACTATTTCAGTATTGAGGTGCTTAATTGTGAAAACTATATATATTAATAATATGGGATTTATAACCACAGACAAATACAATAGAAAAACGAAGTTAAAGCTAACTTATTTAACGAAAAAAAATCAAAACCAAATAAGAAAGCATATTAGTAATTATAATTATTTAAAAACATTTCTAAATTTTGGAGAAGTACAAACAATTTATAAAGTAAATCCACTAGAATTATTATCACCTATTAATTATGATATTTTTATTAAATACATATATTTTAAGAATACAGAAAATCACACTGCAAAAAAAATGTATTTAAAGCATATTAAAATATTTAATAATTATCAAGAACCTGATGGTTCAAAAAATAATAAAAATGATTTTTTAAATGGCTGCACACAATTATTAAATAATTATGATTTTACAAGCACAATTATTCCTATAAGTAAACAAGGAATAATAATAGATGGAGCACACCGAGTAGCATTATCAATTGTTAAAAATACAAACATTTTATGCACTGATTTTGATACATTTGATTTGTGTTTTGATTTTACTTATTTTGCAAAAAGAGGGTTTCCTAAAAAATATCAAGATTATATAGGATTTGTTATTATAGAATTACTGAATGATATTTCGTGTATTGTACTAAAGTATAATTCAAAAAAAGATTTAAGAATAATAATATCAAAAATGAAAGAAACATTTGATGTTTACTATTATAGAACAAAGAAAAATAAAATAGTTTTTCTATTTTCAAATGCACATGAAAAAACTATTTTTAATAGTGCAATAGTAACAAATAAAGAATCTATAATAAATGAATACAGTAAATTTGTAAGCAAAAATATTAGAAAGAAATATGAGGATGATAACTTATGATAAAATTAGTACTGACACTCGATTGTATATTATTAATATATTCTTTTTTTCAATTTTTAAGATATTTTGTTTTTATTATTAGTATAAATAGGAAAAAAATTGAAAGAACTGAAACAAATTATGATTTAGTAGTTGTAATTCCATGCTTTAAGGAACAAAAGGTTATAGAAAAAACTATAGAATATTTTAATAGTATTCTTAAAAAGAATATTTCATTAGTTTTAGTTACAACCAACAAGGAAAAAGGTTTAAACACAACAAAAGATATAATAGAAAGAAATATTATTACTAAATATCCAAATACATTTTTGATAAATTATCCATATGATGATGGAATGATGGCAGATCAACTAAATTATGTAATAGAAAATATTAATCAATATATACCAAAAGATTATGTAGATAATAAAACCTATTTCTGTGTATATAATGCAGATAGTAGGCCAAACAGAAATACTTTTAAAGAATTAGATAAAGAAATAGCCAATAATTTTTTTCCAGAATTTATACAACAGTATTCTTATGCTTTATCAAATTTTGAACAATTAAACTTAGTATTAAAAGGATTTGCAATATACCAATCAAATTTTGAATTAAAATGCGGAATGTTAAATTCGTATTTCGATTCTTATTTATTGCATAGACATTTAGTCGGTCATGGACTATTTGTAAGATTAGATGTTATCAAAAAAATTAATGGTTTTAACACTAAATTTTGGTGTGAAGATATCTATATGTCAGCTGTAGCAAATAACTTAAATTATAAAATTGAGCCTATACTGTGTTTAGAAAATATGGAAACACCAAACAAAATAATTAAACTTATGAAACAAAATGCAGTATGGTTTGGAACATCAAATAGCCATATAAAGCTATATATAGATGTTTTTAAAAGTCAAAAAAAAATAAGCATTAGAGGTATACTGGGACTAGTTAACGAATTTAGATCATCAATTAATTGGCTATTTTTTCCATTTATTATAGTATTTTTATTTGTATCATCAATATTTTTAGATATTAAATACTTTATCTTTTCTTTAATTGCATATATATCGTATATTCTAATCTATTCTTATACAACAATACAAATCATAAATAAATTAGAAAATAAAAAAATTAAATACAGTATAAAAATGTTTATATCTACGTTTATTGCAACATTGATTTCAAATATAGGACCACTGTATTTTTTGATAACGAAACCAAAAGAAAAATACAAAACAGAAAGATAGTTTTATATTTTCTTTAAATTGTTATTGCAACCAATAATAATACAAATTTCATCAAAAGATAAACTCGAAGTATTAATAATTCTTCCATTCAAAGCACTCATAAATGCATTAAACGATATTCTTTGCTTGTCTAAAAAATGTTCTTCAATCCATTCTAAATTTAATGGTTTTTCTCGCTTAAGGTTTCTGTCTAACAATGTTTTTTTGTCTACATCAAAAACTACAAAACTAACATCCATTCTTTTTAATATCTTTTGTAAGACAAGTAAATAATCCTTTGCTAATTTTTTTGCATTATCATATGATCCTTTAAATGGCGCATCTTTTTCTAATGCATATGCCATTGCTACTGTAGAAAAAAATGACCTATCCATTACAACATCTTTACCATTTAAAGCTAACTTTTCTGCTTGAAATAATCTTCCATATTCTGCATTTAAAAGAATCTGTTGATTATTTTTTTCTTCATCAATACTTTTAGGAATTGTCGATGGCAACACATCATATTTATCTCGATTATTTTTTATAAACAAAGGCACTTCTTCAATGAGAATATAACCTTTTTTAGAAAGATACTCACAAAATGATGTTTTTCCAGAATTAGATATACCATCAATAATAATTATATTTCCATTCATAAATACCATCCTTATTCTTCCAAATATTTTTTTAATTCATCTAAGTTATGAGCAACTTTAAAATTAAAACATCCTTCAATAAACAAATTATCATCTCCAGTTTTATCAAGAGCCCTTGTATCCGTTTTAAATCCAACACATTTTTTCTTCCATGCATAAGCCATTCCCAACTCTACACAAGCGCCTTCATCTGGAACTCTGCCATCAAGCAAGAACAGAAGTATATCACAACTTAAAATTCCAGCTATATCAGATTCAAAAATTTGTTTATTAACTTCCTGTATATTATTATCATTTATCATATCATATGCTAACCCAACTTCATTCTGTGGAAGATACGGATTATATCCAATTTTTTTCAAATAATCGGCAATTTCTAAATTTCTTTTTAGCTCCATTTCATTAAATAATGGAGCTGCAATATAAACTTTTTTCATACCTATAAACTTCCTTCCATTTTTTTTAATAAACTAATTATTTTTATCAGTATTGGTGTAAATAAAATTTCTATTAATATTTTCAATAGATAAACAGAAACAATCATTATTAATAAATTATTGAGACTTATAGTTCCTACAAACGCAATAGCCAAAAATATTATACTATCAATTAGTTCCCCAAAAATAGACGAAACAATTGTTCTTTTCCATAATTTGTTTTCATCATTTCTTTTCATCTTATCCATAATAAATGAATTAACTAAATTACCAAAATAATATGCAGATAGACTTGCAATTAACAACCGAGGAGTTGTTGATAAAACAATCTTAAAAGATTCTTGTGATATATAATAATCAGGATATGGTAAATATATTGCAATCATGAAAAAGATAACCACTAACAAATTTACAAAAAAACTTAATCTTATACTAAATCGTGATTTTTCATACCCATAGACTTCAACAATTGCATCATTCAATATATAACTAATAGGAAACATCAAATCCCCAGCTGTAAATACAAAACTCATAAATGAAACAGGTTTTGAAGTAACAATGTTAGAAGCAATTAAACATGCAACATTAATCATGACCAAGATTACATACAACTTTGAGAAAAATATTTTTTTCATACCTAACACCATCTTAATTATATCATGAATTAAACATATTTTGACAAATTTTAACAAAACGAATAAAAAAGATATGTCGCTAAACATATCAATTACTGCTAATCTATATTGTATTTTATAATTAATAAATCTATATATAAACGTTAATA
>ONJI01000049.1 GCA_900318075.1 uncultured Bacillota bacterium
TAAAACTATTAATATATCTTATAAAGATGGTGAAAAGCATTATTTTATGCAGATATGTTTTGATAATTTTTCTTTAAAAAATAAACTTATTTCCGTATATAAACTAACTGATTTAGAAGATGGCCTAGTAGATGAAGAAAATGAAAATTTTGTAAAATATAGAATTAATCTAGCCAAAATATACAAAAAGTATTATACTTTAGATTAAAAGCTTACGAGATTTGAAAAAGCACTTGCTATTTTATCATTTAATAAAATAGAAGATCTTCGTAAAATATCTAAAAGAGATGAAATGCTTATGAGAGCTGTCAAAAAAATTGAAGAACTTACAGATGATCCTGATATGGTACAGTACATCGATGTTGAAAAAGGTATGGAACTTGGTCGTAAAGAAGATATAAAGGAAGCAGCTGAAAAAGCAGCAAAAAAAGCAGCTATAGAAACTGAAGAAAAAACTAGAATTGAAATGGCAAAGAAAATGCTTGAAGATAAATTAGATATAGAACTTATTTCTAAAATTACTGATTTGTCTAAAGAGCAAATAGAAAAATTATAAATTAGGATTTAATTATCCTAATTTTTTTCATACCTAAATCATTTGCATAAACAAAAAAAAGCAAGAATTTTTATTCTTACTCTTATAATAGATACTATTTTTTTAAACGTTTTTCTTTAATTTCAATTAAATCACTTTTAAAATACTTTATCGATGCAATTATCAAAATAGAAAGAGGTAGTGAAATCACAATCCCAACTATTCCAAATAATATTCCACCTATAAATACTGAAGAAATTACAATAAGTGGATGCACCCTATTAGTTTTACCATAAACAAGCGGATTAATAACATATCCATCAATAGCTGAAAATATCATAAATACAATACACGTTTTAATAAATAAAGCTGGACTTATAACAAAAGATGTTATAGCCGCAATTATATTTGTAATAATTCCCCCAAAATAAGGAATTAAATTACCAAATGCAGCAAGACCTCCAAGCAAAATCGCATCCGGATGGCCGATTATAGTATAAACAATTGAATATTCAAAGAAAGAAATTAAGACAATTTTCATAAAACCAGATAGATACTTTACCATTTCGTCGTCTAAAGCTTTAACATAATTAAACATTTTCTCTGATTTCATATGTAAATACTCTTTTAAAAACTCTCTAATTTTATCCATATCAGAAAGAAAATATACAAACAAAGCAAATATAATAAATATTTTAGATATATAATCCAAAGAAACACTAATGACATTAATCGCTCCATTAGAAATATAAGTACCTAGTTTTTCTAAAATATTATTAAAACTTAAAGATAAAGTATCTTGAACATCTTTAAAGTTAATATTGTAATTAATAGAAAGTTCCTTTAAAAAAGTTACAATTCCATCAAATAAACTCCTAGTTTGACCTATCAAAAGAGGTGTGATTAACGAAATAAGCACTGCCAGTACCAGTAAAATAACAAAAACAACAATAAATATAGCTAAAGCCTTAGGAACTTTTTTATCCATAAGTTTTCTAACAAGAGGATATAAAGCATAAGCCATTACAAAAGCAATAAAGAAAGGAAAAACAATTTTAAAAATAGTACTAGCTATTCCAAACCAAAAATCTTTAGTTTGATAAATTAAATATATTGTAAAAACCAAAATAGCCGTATTTACCAATTTAAAATCAATTTTATTTTTAATCATTGTTATTCTCCTTTTCTAGTAATATCGTAATCGGTCCATCGTTTTTTATAGAAACAAGCATATCTGCACCAAACATTCCAGTTTCTACATGAATATATTCACTTAACTTTTTATTAAATAAATCATAAAGTAAAGATGCTTCATTAGATTTCAAAGCCTTTATATAACTCGGTCTATTACCTTTTTTAGTATCAGCATATAAAGTAAACTGTGAAATACTTAAAATCTCTCCACCGACTTCTAATATCGATTTATTCATTATATTGTTTTCATCTTCAAAAATACGTAAATGAAGTAGCTTATTAATTAAATAATCTATCTCATTTTCCGTATCACCATAAGTAAAACCCACAAATAAAACTAAGCCATTATCTATTTTACCAATAGTTTCACCACTCACACTTACGTTTGAATTTAAACTCCTCTGCACTATTATTCTCAATTTATAACCCTCGTTACTTCTATAACCCCTTCAATCATCTTTATATCATTCATGAGTTTCAAAAGTCTTTCTTTATTATTTACTAAAATTGTCATTTTAATCATATCTTCATCCTTAAGATGAACAGTACTGAATCTTTTAACCGGAATATCTTGATTAGTAGCTTTAGAAATGACATCTATAAGTAAATTTTTAGAACTGTTTACTTTAACCATAATACTAGTAGGAAGTTTATCAGAAGTCTCATTCCACTTTACTTCTATAAGTCTTTCATCTAAATCAGCCACATTTGGACAAACCATCCTATGAACAGTAACTCCATATCCTTTAGTTATGTAACCAACTATCCTATCACCAGGTATCGGTTTACAACACGAAGCTAAATTAACTTTTATATCATTTGTTCCATCAATAGAAATAAGCGTTTTACTATCAGTATTTTTTTCGCTTCCTTTAGTAGCCTTTTCTAATATGATTGATTCCTTGCTTTCTTCCTTTCGTTCAAAAGAGTCAATAACCGCATCAATCGAAAACTTACCACTACCTAAATTACTGTAAATCTCTTTCAAAGACCCAACCTTTAAATCAGCAATTATTCTATTTATATTTTCATCTTCAAAAAAATCGTTTGAACTAATCTTTTTCTTTTTAAGTTCCTTCGTTAAAATTTCTTCGCCTTTTTTTAGATATTCCTCCCTATTAGCCCTATTAAAAAATGATCTTATCTTATTTTTAGCTTGCGTTGTCTGGACAAAATTAAGCCACTCTCTAGAAGGTCCATCAGAATTATTATTAGTAATAATTTTAACAATATCCTCATTTTTAAGCTTATAATCAAGGGGCACTATATGCGAATTTACCAAAGCTCCAGTTGTTTTATCACCGACATTAGTATGAACCTTATACGCAAAATCTACTGGTGTTGAACCATTTGGAAGTTCAATAACATCACCTAAAGGTGTAAATACATAGATAGTATTTTGAAAAACCTCTTCTTTAACCGTATTTACGAATTCTTCTGCATCTTTCTCAGTATTTTTAAGATCCATAATCGATCTAAAAAATTGTAACTTTTGTTCCATCTCATTTTGCATTATCGTTTTAACTGAGCCATTCTCTTTGTATGACCAGTGAGAAGCAATTCCATATTCAGCTACCCTATCCATCTCATAAGTTCTTATTTGAATTTCAAACAAAAGCCCATCGACACCAAATACTGTCGTATGAAGCGACTGATACATATTAGTTTTAGGCATAGCAATATAATCTTTAAATCTCTTAGGTTTAGGTCTATATTTAGAATGAATAATACCTAAAGCCTGATAACATTCTTGTTCAGTTTCAACATAAATCCTTAAAGCAAGTAAATCATATATATCACTAAACCTTTTCCCCTTTTCAAGTTTTTTATAAATGCTGTATATACTTTTTGAACGTCCTTTAATTTTATGCTCAATACCATGAGTATTCAAAAGTTCAGACACACTTTCAATCATCTTAGCTACACTATTATCACGCTCTGTCTTACTAGCATTTAACTTTTCAACAATATCATAATACTCATCTGGTTTTAAATAACGTAAACATAATTCCTCTAGCTCCTGTTTAATACTATTAATACCTAGCCTACCTGCAATAGGCGTTAAAATATCCAAAGTCTCTCTAGCAATCTTTTTCTGCTTAGCCTCACTATGAACATAAAGCGTCTGCATATTATTTAATCTATCAGCAAGTTTGACAATTATTACCCTAACATCCTCAGATAAACCAACTAAAATTTTTCTTTGATTATTTATAGTAGATTCACTATCACGAGAAAAATTAAGCTTACTGATTTTAGTAACTCCATCTACCAAAAAAGCAATATTAGACCCAAATTCCTTTTCTATTTCTGCAATACTCACATTACAATCTTCCGCTACATCATGAAGTAAAGCTGCTGACAAAGTTTCAAAGTCAGCTTTGATGCCTGTCAAAATATAAGCTACATTTAAAGGATGAATCACATAATCCTCACCCGTTAAACGCCTTTGACCAAAATGCTTTTCGCTAGCAAATTCATAAGCTTTTTTTATAACTGCAAGCTCTTCTTCATCATTTATATATGTTCTAATTTTTTCATCTAAATCATTAAAAGTAAGATCTTTTTGGTGTTTTCGCATTTACATCACCTCTTTAAAAAACCGCTTTTACTTTAAAAATCATCGAAATAAACTACTCTATTCTTTTCATTTATCTTTTTTTTAAAATAATCATCGATAAGCTCATTATCCGCATTTAAAATGTCACTAACCATATCATTTAAAGATAAATCATGCCCATTTATCCACTTTTCTTCCTTTAAATAATTCCAAATATCTTCAATTTTTAAATACCCGTATCCATATTCAGAAAGCTCTGTAAGCTTAGTTCTTAAAGCCGGTTTTAATCTATTATACAGTTCTTCCACTGACGAAAATTCTAGTTCCATATCTTCCCTCCATCTTTTATATAAATATTATATATTAATTTTAACACTTTTTAAAGTAAAACACCAAGTTTTAAAGCAAAAATATTTCACGTTTTAAAAGCTTGTCAAATATTAAAATTTAAAACATAAAATCTAGTATGAAAAAAAACACATTTGTAAAATCAGTTCTATTATTAACTATAGGAGGATTACTTACTAAAATAATAAGTATGTTTATAAAAATAGTTTTAGCAAGACACCTAGGTACAGAAGGAATGGGAATTTACATGTTAATTTCTCCAACTTTCACACTCCTTATGGCCCTAGCTCAATTAGGATTTCCTGTCGCGATAAGTAAATTAGTGGCCGAAGATAATAAAAATAACAAAAATCTAGTCTTTTCAGTAATTCCAATTTCTTTAGCCTTAAATATCATAATTATCATTATTTTACTCATCTCATCTAGATATATTAGTAATATTTTACTAAAAGAACAAAGAAGTTATTATGCCTTAGTAAGCATAGGTTTTGTACTACCTTTCATCAGCATATCCAGCATTTTAAGAGGATATTTCTTCGGTAAACAAAAAATGTTACCTCACGTCCTATCTAACATCACCGAAGACTTTGTAAGACTAATTGCTCTTATTATAGGTATCCCTATTTTTTTACAAAAAGGTTTAGAATTTGCCGTTGCCTTTGTTGTTGAGGTTAATATAATAAGTGAACTAACATCCATATTTGTTCTATTTTTCTTCTTACCCAAAAATTTCAAAATTACTAAAAAAGACTTAAAACCAGATAAAGTAAATATCAAAGATGTATTCTCTATTGGCATTCCAACAACAGCTAGTCGCATCATAGGATCTATCGGCTTTTTCTTAGAACCTATAATTCTTACATATGCATTAACAAAATGTGGATACACAAATAAATATATTGTAAACGAATACGGAATCATAAGCGGATATATCATACCACTAATTCTCTTACCATCTTTTTTTACTTTAGCCATATCAGAAGCTCTAATACCAAACGTTAGTAAAGCATATAGTAGAAACCAATATAATTATGTCAAAAATAAAATAAAACAAGCTCTTTTCTTTTCTTTATTAATAGGAATACCCGCCACCATAATTTTTGAAGTATTCCCTGAAATTCCAATGAAAATTATTTATAAACAGACTTATGGAATCAAATATTTAAAAATTCTCGCACCTGTTGCTTTACTACATTACATCCAAGCCCCTTTAACCGCTACTTTACAAGCTGAAGGCAAAGCAAAAGAAGCCATGAGCGGAACTTTAGGCGGAACTATTATCAGAACTTTCTCACTTTTTATCTTATCCTTATTACATATAGATATGTGGGGTCTAATAGGCGCTATTAGTTTAAATATAATATACGTAACCTTACATCAAGCTTGCAAAGTAAAAAAATCGCTAAAAAACGAATAAGTAAAAACTTATTCGATTATCTTTGTATATAATTAATTATCACTGAAACATTTTTAACTTGCTTACTATTTACTGTCGCATTTTCATTAAATTTTGCAATTACCGTCATATTAGTAGACTGACCTGCATCTAAAAAATCACCAACAGAAATATCATTAACATAGTAAAGTATAGCATCATCAGCCTTGTTTTCTGGCATTATATGTATACCCGCCACTTTGGCATTTAACGTTCCAGAATTTTTAATAGTCAAATTATAAGTAATTTCATCACCAGGATTAGCTAAAGAAACATGAAAACTAGCTTTCGTTGCCATATAACTAGGTGAAGATATTTCTCTAGCATCGCCAATTTTTCTCTTCTGATACATATCGGTAAATCTAATATCCCAAATACCATCATTAGAATGTCCAATCTGTTTTTGCTTAACATTAAATGCAAGGGGTTGAGCAAATGTTGTATACCACATCATAAATAATGCGCCCAAAGCTACTAAAGCTATAACATGTTTGTTAGATGTAGTCTTTGACGGTTTAACTTTTCTATCTTCATTAGAAGAGTTATGATTACTAAGATTTTCTTTAGCAAGTTCATCTTCAGCTAAAGACAAAACTTCTATTTGTTCCTTTGGCAAAGTATTAGCTATACCAGTCAAATTATCAACATCAGAAAATCTAGAAGTTACATCATTAGCTCCAGAAATTTTTGAAGAAATATTACCATCATCCATCAAACCTGAAGCTGTTTCTCCCTCTGGCTTCATGAAGAAAGCTCCAGCAGGATCAGTACATATTTTAATATCTCTGGTATCAATTTCCTCATTATCTTCAGTATTAAAAGGTAAATCATTTAGAAATTTTTTCTCAGTTTTATAATCAGCATTTTTTTCATCTAAATCATCTAAAATATAATCAGATAACTTTCTTTTTGGCTTTTGATCAAATGGATTTTTATTTTCCATATTATCCATATCATCATCACCCCTTACTATACGAAATTAGTATATCATAATCTTTTTATTTAAGCAATAATATAGAGTTCTAAAATTTACTAAATTACATATTTTTTTACTAAAGGAGGACATATGAAAAGCATCAAAAATATTTTAAAAAGCTCATTATATATGTTAATTTTCTTTATCATACTTACTTTGATAGTTACAATTTTAAATTACTTTAACATTTTTAACTATAAGGCCATGAATATTATCAAAATTATTGTTCCGATTTTATCATTCTGTTTTGGTGGCTTTACTATTGGTAAAGCCTCAAATAAAAACGGATGGCTTGAAGGACTAAAACAATCTTCCTTTGTTTCACTTATTTTGGCCATAATAACCCTTTTAGTAAAGGCATTTAAATTAGAATACTTTATCTATCTTATAATATTAATCGTGGCCGGGACATTTGGAAGCATGTTAGGAATAAACAAAAAGAATACTTAATTGTATTCTTTTAAAAAATCTTCTTTATATTGTAAAAACCTATCATCACTAATAGCTTCACGCATTTCTTCCATCATTCTTATCAAAAATCTAATATTATGAATAGAAAGAAGTCTGCCACCTAAACCTTCACCAGCCACAAATAAATGACGTAAATAGGCCTTAGTATAATGCCTGCAAGTATAACAATCACACTCATCTTCAATAGGAGTAAAATCCTCTCTATATTGTAAATTTCGTAAATTAATTTTACCATGGCGGGTAAATGCATTAGAGTGTCTTGCAATTCTAGTAGGAAGTACACAATCAAACATATCTATGCCTTTCTCAACTCCATTAAGTAAATCTAAAGGATCACCTACCCCCATTAAATAACGTGGCTTATCTTCCGGCAAATATTTTATAGCCCAGTCTATCATTTTATACATAGTATCCTTATCTTCACCAACACTAGTACCACCAATAGAGTAACCATCAAAATTCATTTTCACTGTCTCTTCAGCACTAAATTTTCGTAAATCTTCATAAGCTCCACCTTGCACAATACCAAATAAAGATTGATTTTCACTATCAAAAGCTTCCTTTCCCCTTTTAGCCCACCTTAAAGTTCGTTCAGTACTTTGTTTGGCATATTCATAAGTAGCTGGGTAAGGGATACACTCATCAAAACTCATCGCGATATCGCTATCTAACTTATTTTGGATTTGAATAGAAAGCTCTGGAGTTAATAATAGTGGCCTGCCATCAATATGACTCTTAAAATGAACACCCTCTTCAGTTATATCTTTATTCTTATCTTTTGCAAGAGAAAAAACCTGAAATCCGCCACTATCAGTAAGAATTGGCCCATCATAATTCATAAACTTATGAAGTCCTCCAGCTTTAGCGACAATATCTTCACCAGGTCTTAACCACAAGTGATAAGTATTAGAAAGAATAACCGCACTATGTACATCTTTAAGCTCCTCTGGCGTTAACATTTTAACATTAGCAAGAGTGCCAACAGGCATAAACATCGGTGTGTCAAAAGTACCATGATTAGTAATTAGTTTACCTAATCGCGCATTTCCATCTTTTTTTATTAAATCATATTTTATTTTCACATTATTACCTCTTTTTCAATGTAGGTTTAAAACTAAAGTTTTAAACTACTATCCGTTAACCTTATATAATAATTATTCATAAAGTGATTTAAAGCAATTTTCCCTTCATCACTACTAGAAAGAATATTAGAAGGGAAATCCACAAAAATTTTAACTTTACCACCACTTTGTAAAACTGACTATAAGTTAAATCAATTAAATATTCATACTCATCAGTGATAAGAAAATAATGATCATAATTTACTCCAGTATAATCGCAAATATTTAACATATCTACCTTTATATCTTGCTGCAATAAATCATGAATTAAATTATTACAACAAAAATAACATAAACCATCAAAATTATTTACATTGGTAGAGCCAATTTCTTAAGTAGTTCATCAATAGTAATTTTAATTATTTCTTCCTACATAATATAAATAATAAAATAAATAACTATTTTAGTCAAGAAAAAATCAATGCTACATATACTTTTGCATTGATTTCATCATCTGATTAACCTGCTTTTGACTAGGAGTCCTTCCCATTCCAGCCATCATAGCTTTAATCATTTTTTCATTAATTGGTGGATTTTCTTTCAATTGCTTTTGAGTAAGTTTTTTAGCAATCAAAAATCCAATTATAATGCCGATAACTAAACCGACTAATACTTTTAATACATCTAAAAATAGTGCCATCTTAAACCTCCTAAAGATATTTTACTAAAAAATAGTACTAATTACAAGTTAAATATATGCACTTATTTTTAAATTAGGCTCTTTCCGAGATAATTTCTTGGGTTTTAGGTGCACTGTGACTAGCATTAACATTGTCAATAGCCGTTAAATAACTCACCCCCAAAATCATAATTGTTAATGCGATGATAGATTTACTCTTTAACATTTCCATAATCTTACCTCCCTCTTACAATAACAGTTTAGCACGAACAAATTTTCGTGTCAATACCTTTTTCAAACAAATGTTTGACTTTTGCAAAAAATTGTGTTAAAATGTGTACAGAATATTTAAGGAGGAAAAAAATGGAAAAATTAACCAAGAGGCAAAACGACGTTTTAACTTTTGTCAAAAGCTATATCGTTTCACATGGCTATCCACCAACAGTAAGAGAAATTGGCAAGGCACTAGATATTTCTTCACCAGCTACAATTCATGCTCATCTTTCAAATCTTGAAAACAAAGGATTTATAAAAAAAGAAGGTTCTAAAAATAGAGCCATTGAACTACTCGTAAAAAACGAATTTGAGCCTGAAAACGAACTAGTTGCCGAAGTACCATTACTTGGCAAAATAACTGCCGGATCACCAATTGAGGCAATTGAAATGCCAGATGAATATTTCGCACTACCTAGTTACCTTCTTCCAAAAGGAAAAGAAGTATTTACCTTAAAAGTTGACGGTACTAGTATGATTAACGCTGGAATATTAGATGGTGATATCGTTATAGTTGAAAGAAAAAGTAATGCCCGTAACGGAGAAATAGTTGTAGCTATGACCGATGACAACGAAGTGACCTTAAAAACATTTTATAAAGAAAAAAATCATTTTCGTCTTCAGCCAGAAAATGACACAATGGACCCAATTATTTTAGATAATGTAACTATACTAGGTAAAGCTATTGGCCTATACCGAAAAATATAAGAACTTCAAACGAAGTTCTTTTTAATTAATATAATAAGTATTAGACATGACTAATTCATCATTTGAATATACCGCAGCAATAACACTACCTTCAGCATGTATCAATTCCGAATTAGTACAATTTATAAACGTATTACCACCATCTAAACTATATTTATAAATATACTTACTACCCTTAGGAAATTTAATTTCTAAGCCATTTTTATAATTAAATGTAATTCCTTCTATTACCTTTATTAGTCTCTTATTAACCTCTACATTCCCATAAGGATCAGTAGCCTTACAAATAACTAAGTAATTACCTGGTAAAGTTCCTATAGAATTATCACATTTTACTGTTGTTTTAGAAGAATTATCCATTGCTAAAACGCCATCATTCACATCATAAGTTGCCGCCTCTAAACTAGTGATAGTTTTAGTTTTAAGTTCTTCAAATTTAGGTGATATTCTATCACTTATTATCACTACTCGTTTAGCCATCATACCATTAAATTCATATTTAACCACATAATCATTTACATATCTTGTATCAATATTAAATACTTGCTCATTTCCATCATAATAAGATATCTCTATTTTTCCAGAAATAGCATTTCCATTTTCATCATAGAAAATAGCGCCAGCTTCATTGTATTCATCACCAATGTTAACATAAGTAACATAATCTCCATTTATAATAATCCCACTACTTTTTTCAACTATTTGAAAATTTTCTTTAGCATCCTCTTTTCTTAAACTTTTAAATACTATAAATAAAGCCACAAAAACAAATACCAGTATCAGGAATAAAATAACCGCCTTAAAGCTTTTTTTCATACAATCACCTTTTATAAAAATATTTATTCAATATAATAAGATAATTTTTTACCATTCTTTTTAATACAAATTTTTGTTTCCAAATTAATATCTTCATCTGTTTTAGGATTTTTAATACTTGCTGGTAAGTAACCGTCACTTTGTAACTCTCTTATGCTCTTACAACCAGTAGAAGAAATACCACCAAGTTCACTTACATGCTCCGCATAATAATTCTTTAAACCTTTTATAAGCTGTTGATGCTGCGCTGTAGAAAGATTTTCCTTACCTTGATTTAAAGATCTATCAATTATCGGAATAGTTATCAAAGAAAGTATTGTTAAAATTACTATGACACCTAAAAGTTCAATTAAAGTAAATCCTTTATTATTCATATTAACCACCTATTATTAGTATACCAACTTTTGCAAAGAAAACAAAGAAAAAAGTAAAGCTTTTACATCACTTTACTTCCAAATCAGCAAAATCTTTAAGTTCCCCGTTTTCTGAAACTATCTTATTTACTTTCTCCTCGACATCTTTAAGTTCATCATCACACTCTTTAACAAGTTTCATAGCTTCAGTATATTTCTTAATAGATTCATCTAAAGCTACATCACCATTTTCCAAAGTGGCAATAATTTTTTCTAACTCTTCAAGCTTATCTTCAAACTTTCTTTTACTATTTGCCATATTCTTCCTCCTTAATCTCTTTTACATTAGCGCTTATAAAACCATCTCTAAGTCTTACAGAAACTAAATCATTTTCTTTAACATCTTTAACACTTTTTACCGTCTTATCGCTTAAATAAGTAATACTATACCCTCTTCCTAATACATTTAAAGGATTTAAAAGTTCCAATCTATCAATTATATTTTTCATAATTGTTCTTTTATCCTTATAAAGGATATCACAGTTAGTCAAAACATAGCTTCTTTTAATAATGTTTAATCTATCTTTTTTATCTTTTACATTTTTTAATACTAACTCATTAATTTTATCAAACACTAAATCGAGTTTTTGCCTTTTACTATCAAACATTATCATTGGATTTTTAATTACAAACGAGTTTTTAATTGACTCTAAATAAAGCTTTTGATAATTTACTTTTTTAGTAATACCTTCATTAAGTCTAATTGCTAAATTGTCAATATGGCTTTTTAAATCGGCCATATTAGGCACAGCAAGTTCTGCCGCTGCTGTAGGCGTTGGGGCTCTTAAATCAGCTACAAAATCAGCTATTGTAAAATCTATCTCATGCCCAACCGCACTTATAATTGGTATAGATGAATCATAAATTGCTCTAGCCACAATTTCTTCATTAAAAGCCCATAAATCTTCAATTGAACCTCCACCACGACCAACAATCAAAACATCTAGATTATATTCTTCTGCTCTTTTTATGTTATAAACAATATCCTCTTTTGCATTTTCACCTTGCACTAAAGTCGGAAATAAAATAGTTTGAGCAATTGGAAAACGTCTTTTTATAGTCGTCATTATATCCCTGATAGCAGCCCCCGTTGGAGCCGTTATAATACCAACACGTTTAGGTATTTTCGGAATAGACTTTTTATGGCTTTCATCAAATAGACCCTCAGCTGATAACTTTTTTTTAAGTTCTTCATATGCCACATACAAATTGCCAACCCCATCTTCTAGCATTTCATCAACATATATTTGATAATTACCACTAGCCTCATATATACTAATTCTACCAGCAACTAATACTTTCATACCATCAACAGGTTTAAATAATACTTTAGAAGCATTACTTCTAAACATAATTGCTCCAATTTTACTATTTTCATCTTTTAAAGAAAAATAGAAATGACCAGCAGTATGCGCCTTAAAATTGGAAATTTCCCCTTTTAAAAATACTGATTGTAAATTTTCATCAAGATCAAATCGCGATTTTAAATATCTTGTAATTGCACTTATAGTTAAATACTTATCATGCATTTTTTTCACCCTTATTATGATAAACTTTATCAAGTACCCCATTTATCATTTTTCTGACATTATCATCACTATATGTTTTAGCAAGCTCTATAGCTTCATTAATTGTAACTACTGGAGGAGTATCTGTATATAAAAGTTCAAATATTCCCATTCTTAAAATTGCAATATCGGTATTACCTAGTCTATCTATAGTCCAACCATCCAAATACTTATTAGCTAAATCATCAATATCTTTCTTATAAGTAATTACACCATAAACTATTTCCTTAACAAACTCATTATCGATATCAGTAACTTCTTTAATTACATCATCAACTTCATACTTCATTTTATTTTTATCATAGACTTCCATTTGATACAAAATCGTCATACATTTTTGTCTAAGTTCACTTCTATTTGCCATAAATAACCACCACATATATTGTATCAAATCATAATACTTAAGTCTATAAATTAGACATCAAATATAATAAAAAAACATTGAATTTAATTCAATAGTTTCTTCCGTAAACAATTATACACATACTTTAAATTCAAACAAAAAAGCTACTTTAAATAGCTTTCCCCATAACCTCTTTTTAGATAAAATATATACCAAAAGTGCACATAAATAACCATTATTATAAATAACGTCCATCCAAAAACCGGAATGATCAAACTGACTATCCAAATATAAGGATAAATATAGATATTTTGAAAAGGTACTAAAAGGCCCTCACATACTTTACATCCAATTTCTATATAAAACACTATAAACATTATTATTCCAGGAATAATACCGCATATAAAACCTAACAACCAATAATATCCATTCGCATACCAAGCACTTTTATCATAAATCTTCATTTTTTTAGCAACATAAAAAGTAAATAATCCTAAAGTTAAAATATCTAAAATTAAACAAAAAAGCCAATATTTTCTTTTAAGTATATTCATAATCAACCTAAGAAAAAAAGATAATTAATATCTTTTATTGACAGAAACCTTCTCCAGGATGAGCACCTTCAACATACTCTTTATCGATTAATTTACAAGAAGATTTTGTCATAGAATCCTGAACATAACCACCTAGCAACCTAACCACACTAACAACAATAACACTTATAACCGCAATAATTAACAAATATTCAACAAGTGCTTGACCTTTATTATTTAAACTCATACTATAGCCTCCAATTTTCTATTTATATTATAGTTTACTTTTTACAAAAAATCAAGACATATTAACACATATGTTAAGTTAAAAAAGTAGGTCCTTTAAAAAACATACTTATTTACAAAAAAAAATATAAATGTTATATTTAAAATGGTGATCGTATGGAAGTAAAATATGCGGATACTTTCTTAAAAAAATTAAAGGGCCTAATGTTTGTTAAAGACTTCAACTATATTTTAAAATTCAAATGTAATGGTATTCATACTTTTTTTATGAATATAAATATCGATGTCATATTAACTGATAAAAATAATAAAATATTATATATCTATAGAAATTTAAAACCATGGAAAATAATTTTTCCTAAAAAAGGCGTAACATATACATATGAAATGCCAGTCAATAGTTTAAAAAACATTAAAGAAGGTGAAATATTAAAAAAGTGAGTGTTATTCTGGATAAACACTCACTTGTTTTTTATCTCTTCCTAAACGTTCGAACTTAACCTTACCAGCTATTTTAGCAAATAAAGTATCATCTTTACCAATTCCTACATTAACGCCTGGATAAATTTTAGTTCCTCTTTGACGATATAAAATAGATCCACCACTAACTACTTCCCCGTCAGCAGCTTTTGCCCCAAGTCTTTTAGATTCTGAATCTCTTCCATTTTTAGTTGAACCTTGTCCTTTTTTATGGGCGAATAATTGGATGTCTAATTTTAACATTGTCATAAACTACACCTCCTCGATTTGTATATTTTTTTTATACTGTAATTCTAATTCTTTTAATAAATTAATCATATTGGAAATTAAAGCATCAACTTCTTTAGTATGTTTTAAAATATCAATCTCTATTAAGCCTTGTCCTTGATGATATTTAATAGAATCTTTATCAATACTAAGTATTCCATTGATACTAGTAATTGTAATGCAAGAAAGAGCCGCACATACAATATCTTTCCCAGACTCATCAAAGAAAGCATGACCTTTAATTTCAATGTGGTCTTTACTTATTTTTATCTTAGTCATTATTTCACTAATTTAGTAATTTCAACCTTAGTATATGGTTGACGATGACCTTGAGTTCTACGGTATTTCTTCTTTTGTCTATACTTATATACTTTAATTTTTTTACTTTTTCCATGTTTTAATACTTTAGCTTCTACTTTAGCGCCTTTTACTAAAGGTGTTCCAGCAACGCCACCAATCATTAAAACTTCATCAAAAGTAACAGTAGAATCAACTTCTGCATCTAATTTCTCAAGGTATAAAACACTGCCTTCTTCGACATAATATTGTTTACCGCAAGTACTAATTACTGCTTTCATACTAAACCTCCTTTATAATCTAAGACTCGCCATAAAGGTAATACAAATGTATTTTTTAACCTTTTCTGCGCGGTTGTAGAGGGGGTCTCTACACATTTAAAGATTTTACCACGTTTTACCATGAAAGTCAAACCTTTTCTTCAGAATTTCTCTTTCAGTTATATACCTTTTTCCATCATAAAAAGTATGACAATAATCTCTTTTCATTTTACTTAAATCAGTAGACTTAATAATTTTATTTTTTCTAAAATGAAAACTTTTAGTATATCTTTCTAATAAGAACCTATTGAATATACTATTATGAATTTTAAATTCATCTAATACTTTTACCGATATAAAACCTATAATTAAAAATAAAATCAGATTAAAAGATGACTTTATAAGAATTATTAAAATCGTTATAACAGAAATATACAAAGTTATTAAATGACTTTTTTTAAAACTCAAAAATATATTTAAAATTATATTTAATAGTTTAGAACCATCTAAAGGAAAAATTGGAAGTAAATTAAAAATGAGTAAAACACTACTATAATTTATAAATTCCCTAGAATAATTAAAATAACTATAAATTAATGTAAATAATACTTGAATAAAAGGCCCGAAAATTAATATTAAAGCCTCTTCTTTTAGTGGTCTATTGATGTCTTCATTAAAAACTGTAAGAGCTCCAAAAGGTAAAATTATAACCTTTTCTATTCTCCATTTAAAAAGTAAAGCCATTATTACATGTCCAAGTTCATGAACGATAATTATCACACTAAAAATAACAAAACCTTTGAAATTACCGGTAATAGAACAAATAAAAGCCGCAAAAAAATAAAAAGGATGGATTTTAAATATACTTTTTATAATCAAGTTCCTTTCCATCTTTAGTAAATACTAATATAAAATTATCACCATTTGCTTCTCCTACAATACTACCTTTTTTTAGATAGTCATACATACTGACCTTTATATCCTTTAAATTAGAATACCATATTTCCACATCATCAGCACCCTGAACAACCACAGTATTGCCATAAATTTCTTTTTCTCCTGCAAAAACTACAATCCCACTTTTAAGGATAGATATTGCATAGCCATCGGACACCTTTAGTTTTACCCCACCTTCATATTTTTCTTTACTCTCATATTCTAGTTTATCTGAAGAAACTGCAGCAAGATTACTTTTATTACCAGTAAGGGGTAAAGATGACCCAAAATATTTTTCATAAAGCTCATCTATTTTCGCAAACTTCAAATTATTTTGAAATACATTTTTATATAGAGTCTTTTTTAAATTTGGATTTGATTTTAAAGCAATAAGACCAATAAGTACTATAATGACACATACTAAAAAACGACTACACAATTTAGAAAATTTATTTACCTTCTTTATTTCCTTCTTTCTCATATGATCACCTATAATAACATATTAAATTATTCTTTATTTTAGAACCATAAAATAAGTAATTACGCATGAACAAATATTAATATCTACATTACCATCTTAAATTGTGCGATTTTTTAAATTTAATCTTTCTATTTATAAAATTAGCTATAGATAAAAGTATTACCGCATATATTACATTTGCCAAAATAGAACTATAAATGCTATTAAACCAAATATGATAGTTAAAAGACACATTTCCTGTTATAACCATCAAAATATAAGTTATACTTCTAAAAATAATTATACTTATTATTGTAATAATGATGATGTTTATATAATTATCATTTAGAATTATTGTAAGCTTTATAATAATAAAAGACATAAATAAAAACAAAAACGCATAATATACCATCGTATCGGTATATATCAAATCATATATAAGTCCCAAAACAAAAGAATACTTATAGTAATTACGTTTATCACCATCAAAATATGGATAAACTACAATTAACGAAACTAAAGTAAAAAGTGGAGCAAAAATGCCGTTAACCGGTAAAAAGTTAGAAAAAATTCCATCAAGTAAAAAAGAAATAACTAAAATAACTTCTTTCATTTGCTATCCCTTTTAAGAACTGTTACATAGTCCAAATCATTAAAATCTACTGCCGCTTCCACTTTTACAACCTTTGATAAATCAAAATTATCTGATGTTGTGCCTTTAACCTTGCCAATTAAAAGCCCACTAGAAAAAGTTATTCCCATACCAGTAGTCACCACATCAGCATCTTCAGGAATATCCACATTTTGACTAATCCCTTCAACCGTATAAGTATTAGTTTTAGAATCATATTTAGAAATAAGACCATATACATAATCATCGTTAGTTTTAATCTTAACGCTTATTTTATTATCCATATTATCATTAGATAAAAGTTTAACTGTACTAAAGTGTTTACTAACTTTAGTAATCCTTCCAACCAAGCCTTTAGGTGTAACTACAGCCATATTTTTCTCAACACCGTCTTTACTACCTTTGTCAATAGTAACCTCATCATACCAATAGCCAACATCTCTCGATACTATAGTCGCATTACAGCCTACTTTATCGCTTAGTAAAGTGTTAAGGTCAAGCGCCTCCTTTAATTTATGAACTTCACTTTCTAAGTTTTCATTAGATGAGATGATAAAATCAATTTTTTCATATTTGTCTTTCAATTGCTTATATTTTTTATATAAATTATTCTTCTCATGGACCTCATTTATCTTATCCTTGACAAAACTAAAAGGTGTTTCGGCCATTTTAAGCACTGTCATTCCAGCATCCTTAATAACTCGCTCAAGAGGATTTAAATTTCGATCTTTTTTTAAAGCAACAGCTAAAATAACCAAGGCTAAAGCAATAATTACAATTATTAAAATTAACAAATAACGTCTATCAAACTGTTTTCTCCTGCCATACATTATGATCACCTAATAAAATTATAATATATTTTTCTTCTAAAACCAACTAAATTCTGCCATTTTCTAAAAAACTATAATATTTATTTTCCGAAACAATAATATGATCTAAAAGTTTAATTCCCATTAAATTTCCAACTTCTTTTAGTCTTAAAGTAACATTATAATCATCATTACTAGGTTCTACATCACCACTAGGATGATTATGAACACATACGATAAAAGTGGCATTTAAATTATAGGCTTCTTTAAAAATATCCCTAGGATGAACTAAAGAATGATTCGCTGTCCCCATAAACAAAAGTTTATCTTCAATTACATATTTTTTTGCATCTAAATAAATACAATAAAATTCCTCTTGATATTTAGAAATTCTACTTTTATAAAAATCAAAAATCTTTTTAGGATCATTTAATTTAACACCACTAAAAGTATCCATCGTTCTATTCATACGCTTACCAAGTTCAATTAAAGACAAAATAATGCAAGCTTTAACATTTCCAACACCTTTGATTTTAATTAAATCATGATAAGTTAAATTACCTAAATTGTTAATACCACCAGCTATACTCAAAATAATAGAAGCTAAATTTTTAACAGAAGATCCCTTAGTTCCTGAATTTAGAACTATTGAAAGTAATTCTTCATTGCTCAAGCTTTTAGTCCCAAAGTTAATAAGTCTTTCTCTAGGTCTATCATTAATTGGTATTTTCTTAATCTTTACGTTTTCCATTAACATACTCCTCATATCTTGAGAGCACCTGATTACAAATAACCTTTATAGATTCATCATCATTAGTCTTAGCAAGTATATTATCATACTCTGACAAAATTTGAACAAAGTCATGGTTATCAATCAATTTCTCTTTTACGTATGTTTCATATCCTATTTTTTTATAATAGTCGCTAATTTTAATCGCATTATCTTTCTTAGTAGTAATACCAATATAAGTATAATACATATTATCTTCAACGTTATAAATATAATTGGTAAAATCTTTCATATTGTTTTCCATATTAGTCTTATCTGAATATACACCTCTTTGAATATAATATAGTTTAAAGGCCGTTTTAGAAACTGTTATTCCGTCATATGATTCATATTGATGAATAATGAAATATGCCATAAATATTCCCAAACATAGCGAAATAAAAATAGGAAAAATATATTTTTTCATACTATCACCAAAAATATATTACTATATTTATAGAAAAATTTTTGTCGAGAAAATTACTCTCTATATTATATATACTAGATAAAATTCATATATCCTTTTAAAAAAAAAAAATCACTAATTAAAAGTGATTTAATAATTACTTCTTCTTCTTAAGAAAGAAGGTATAACTGTATCTTCATCGTCCAAGCCAGCGATTGGATCTAAATCATCTGACTCTTCTTTTTCTTTTTCCGTATCAAAACCAGTAGCAATAACTGTTACGATTAACTCATCAGTAAAGTTTTCATTAATAACAGCTCCAAATATTGTATTAATATCAGTATTAGCTGATTTTCTAATAGCTTCAACGGCCTCTTCAACTTCAAAAAGCGTCAAATTAGGACCACCAGTTACATTGATAATTGCATCAGTCGCTCCATCAATACTAGTCTCTAAAAGTGGACTAAGTACAGCTTGATTAGCAGCTTCAATAGCTCTATCTTCACCGACACCAGCTCCGATACCTATTAAAGCATTACCACGCTTTTCCATAACTGTTTTAACATCAGCGAAATCCAAATTGATAAGTCCAGGACAAGCTATCAAATCAGAGATAGATTGAACACCACGTCTCAAAACATTATCGACCTCTTTAAATGATTCAAGCAAAGGCGTAGATTTATCAATAATTTCCCTTAATCTATCATTAGGCACTACTATTAAAGTATCAACATGTTTTTTTAGCTCTTCAATACCAGCCAGAGCTTGTTCCATCCTTTTCTTACCTTCGAATGAAAATGGTTTTGTAACAATACCGATTGTCAAAGCACCTGATTGTTGAGCAATATCAGCTATTACTGGAGCAGCTCCAGTACCAGTTCCACCGCCCATACCACATGTAATAAATACCATATCGGCACCTTTTAAAACCTCTTCAAGCTCAGCCTTAGATTCTAAAGCAGCTTCTTTACCAATTTGTGGGTTAGCTCCTGCACCTAATCCGTGTGTAAGTTCTTCACCAATTTGTATTTTTTTCTCAGCTAAAGAATTATTAAGAACCTGTGAATCTGTATTCGCAACAATAAATTCTACTCCTTCAACTGATTCCGTCATTCTATTTACAGCGTTACAGCCTCCACCGCCTACTCCTATTACTTTTATTTTTGCAAGTTGATCCATTTCTAATCCCATCATTTAAAATTCCTCCTATTCACCGAAAAAGTAACTGAATACCTTTCCTAAAACTGTCCCTTCATTATTAACTGATTTATTTGGTGAAGAAAGTTTCTCCATATCATCTTCACTAAGCATTGAATAATTCATTCCTTTTAATTTTATTGTATTTAAGAAATAAATAATATTACCTATAGCCGTACTAAATTTATTGTTTCTAAGTCCTACTAGTTTCACATTGCCTTTACTTGCTGACATCATAATGTCATTTAAGCAATATTCGAAATCTAGCATATTACTTATACCACCAGTTACTATTATATACTGAATTTGTTTATTTGTTAAGCCCCCAAGTTCATTTTTTGCCGCATTTAATATTTCATTTATTCGTGACATGACAATTTCTGAAACCTCAAGCTGATTTATTTTTAAATTTTTTCCTTCAATATCTTTAACTTCATAAATTTCATTCTTATTAGCATTCTTCTTATGAGCTAATGCAAAATTTTCTTTTATTTTTTTGGCATCCTCTATATTAATTCTATACATGTATGATATATCTTTATCAATATCCTTACCACCTGAGCCAATAATTTTAGTACTAACTGGAATACCTTTATTGTATAAAGATATAGTAGTTATATCACCACCGATATTAATAATACCACTTATACTACTATCTAAATCTTTATTTTTAAAGCAATTGATATCGCCAATACTTCCAACTGAAATATCTGCAAGCTCCACACCTATACTTTCAATTATACTCGCAACTGAATATACATTTTTTTTTGGTGAAGTTACCATCATTGCCCTGCCAATTAATGTTTGACCAGGAAAATTTTTAGGATCTTTAATTACCGTTTTACCATTTATTTTAAAATCAATAGGTACCACAGTTACAAACTCTTCTGTCGATGATAATTCTTTTTTTATACCATCTTTATAAGAATTTATCATGTCATTTCCAGTTATTAAATCTCCAGCGACATTACATTCACCTTTGATAAGTTTATAATCCAAAAAATGACTAGGTATGGTTGCAATAACCTTTCTAATCCTAACACCAAGCATTGCCTCAGCTTCTTTTAAAGCTCTCATAATTGTTTCCTTAGCGAGTTCTGGTTCTACAATCAAGCCTTTCTTTATTCCCTTAGAAGGAACGCTTGTTGAAGCAAGTAAATTCAAGTGATTTTGATAAAGCTCACAGACAACAACTTTTACAGTGTCACTACCTATATCAATACTCGCATACACATGCTCCATAAAGTCACCTCCTATGGTCTATCATTAATTATACTATAATTTTACTAAAATGAAAAGAAAATGTAAAGTAAATTAATTTTTTTTTATAAAAAAGTCTATGACATTACTCATAAACTTTAACCTTTAACTTCAAAATATTCACCAGAATCTAAATATAGAATTCCCTTTTTATTATCAAACGATTTTATAATTTCTAAATATTTATCTATCTTATCAAATCTTTCCAAAGTTAAATAAACATAATTACCATCATTCATCGTTAAGAAAAATCTTTCATCATCAACTTCATTAGGATCATATTTTATTTCAGAAATTCTTTTAACAATATCATAATTAATAAGAGATACATTTTCTAAAAGTAAAGAATATATTTTATCGGGAACATAATTTATAACTGTTGGAACTGGAAAATTTTCTTCCGTTTCACTTTTATCCATCAAAATAGTTTTCTTAGCTGGCAAATAATAAAATAGTGGCAAATTTTCTTCTACTTCAATAACAACTTTTGTAAGACTTTTTTTATGTACTATAGCTTTTTTAATATAAGTATCTTTCATAAGCCTTTTAGCAATACTAAAAGATGAATTTTTTAAACTACTTGGATAATCTTCAAGACAAGCTTTTTCGATAATTTCATAATCACTATAAAAAATATTACCCTTAACAACCACATTATTTATTCTAACATCGGTTAAGAAAGATAGAATCAGTAATGCTAAAATTATTAAAAAAATAAAGCTTAAAAATTTTCTAGTTTTTAATTTTCTCTTCTTTTTTGCCATATTTTCCACCTTTTTATTTTAAAATTTCTTGTTCCGTTATTAAATCAATATTATCTTCTTCTTTAATTTTCTTTTTTATAATATCTATTAATTTAATTACATCAGAAGCTTTAGCACTTCCTCTATTAACTATAAAATTAGCATGTTTTAAAGAAACTTCTGCATCTCCTACTCTCATTCCTTTAAGACCAGCTTTTTCAATAAGTCTACCTGCCGAATATCCTTCACCATTTTTAAATACCGACCCGGCTGATGGATATTCTAAAGGTTGCTTTTGTTTTCTGGTTTCAATAATACTTTTAATTTCTTTTAAAATTTTATCTTTATCATCATATTCAAGCTCAAATAAAGCTTCTAAACAAACATAATTTTTATGTTTAAAAATAGAATCCC
The DNA here is from genome assembly GCA_900318075.1 of uncultured Bacillota bacterium. Lineage (GTDB taxonomy): Bacteria > Bacillota_I > Bacilli_A > RF39 > UBA660 > Coprosoma. Next base: position 23,089 of record ONJI01000049.1, read on the forward strand.
TATAACTAGAACTTAACTCTTCTTTATTTAAAACTCTTATATTAAGTTCATCATCTAAAATAGTAACACTTCTTAAAACATCACTAATTTCTTTTCCATAAGCTCCCGCATTCATATAAATAGCGCCACCTATAGTTCCTGGTATTCCAGAAGCAAAAACTAAACCAGATAAGCCCTTATTTGCTGATTCAATCGCAAACTTAGGCAAACTATATCCAGCTCCTACCTTAACCATATTACCATTAAATTCTATATTATTAAAATGTTTTAAATTAATTAAAGTTCCATCATAACTTTCACTTAAAATTAAATTAGAGCCATTTCCTATTATTTTATATTTTTTCCCCTTTAAACTTTCTAAAGCTTCTTTAAGCTCTTCAATATTTAAAGGAAAAACTATTTCTTTAATATATCCATCTAATTTATAAGTTGTATAATCTTTTACTAGCGCATTATTTATTTTTTCCATCTACTAAACCCTTCAGATTTTTATATATAATTAAAGCACTATCATCTACTTTTAAACTATCTAAATTATTTTTCATTTCATTTAATTTTTTATCATCATTAATTATTTTATCGATGCTTTCTACTAAAACACCATCATTTAAATCCTTTTCTTCAATCATCATAGCCGCATCTTTTTTAACTAAATCTAAAGCGTTTATATATTGATGATTATTAGCCACAAATGGTGATGGAATTATTATAGATGGAACTCCTAGAGAAATAACTTCTGATAAAGTAGAAGCTCCAGCTCTCGTTACCATTAAATCAGTTTTTTTCATTATACTAGGTAGCCCCTCATAAAATGGTAATATCTTAACATTACTAGGATATTTTTCTTCCATAACACTATCATAAGAACCTTTTCCAGTTATAAATAAAACTTCATAATCTTTACCCTCAAAACCTTTAAGTTCTTTTTTCATATATTCACTTACTCTACCTGCACCAAGTGAACCCATGACAATTAAAACAAGTTTCTTAGTAACAGATAGACCTAAATCACTTTTATTAATAGCTTTCTTTTTTAAAGCATCTTCTGAACAAGGATTACCAGTTAAAATAGTTTTATCTTTAGGAAGTAATTCTAAAGAAGAAGGAAAAGAAGCACCTATTAAATCTGAGTATTTAATTAAAAATTTATTACTCTTTCCAGGTAAGCTATTTTGTTCATGTAAAAAAGTTTTATAACCAAGCTTTTTCGCGCTATATATTACTGGAACAGTAACATACCCACCTACTCCAATAACGACATCAGGATCAAAATCTTTTATCATTTTTTTAGTATCACGGAAAGCTTTAAATAAACACTTAATTGTTTTAAAATTTTTAAACAAATTCTTTTTATTAAAGCCATATATTTCAATAGATTTAAAAGGAATTCCTTTCTCTGGAACAATATCCTTTTCCATTCTATTATGAGTTCCTATATATAAAAACTCTGAATCAGGTTCCATTTCTTTTATTTTATTTATAATAGCAAGAGCTGGATAAATATGTCCTCCAGTACCTCCTGCGCTAATTACAACTCTCATCTTATCACCACTATAATTATATCACAATTATTTCTTTTATATGAAAAAAGGTACATATTGTACCTTTAGTTTACAAAGAATATAAGATATTGGCCTTACTTGTCTTAATAGACACTGTTAAGTTAACGAGACCGACTGTCCAGGATCATTAGGGATTAGAAATTTCCACCACCTCGCAATACGCACGGCCATCGAAATTGACATTGCATTTCCAAGAGTCATCATTCGCATTAACGTTACCATCAGAGTTAGCGTTAGCGTTCACTTCAGAAGCATTGCAGTTGAAGTTAGAGCCGTTATCATTGCAAGCGCCTTAATCAGAATATCCCTATAAAAACATTACATATGTTTTTACCAAAATTAACTCGGCATTGATTTGCCCAGGCAAATCAATGATATGCAAATCCAAATGGATTTGCGGTGCCTACATTCGCAGTCGCTCATTCGGCACTGGTACATCCTCCCAAAGGTCGGATGATGATATTTTGCCATAGGCAAAATATAGATTCAAGATTATTAGATAGCCGGCTGGGCGGCACCAACTGGCTCAACTAACTACTATTTCCCTCCAGCATCGCTGCAACGGGCATGACCATCGGAACTGACACCGCACCTCCAAGAGTCATCACTAGCAGAGACGCTACCATCAGATTCAGCTTGAGCATACACTCCAGAAGCATCGCAGTAGAAGTAAGAGCCGTCATCATCGCAAGCATTTGATTCAGTAAATGCACTTTGTAAAACTGATTTATTTGAATTAAATACTGTTGGAGTTCCTGTAAATGTACAATTATCATTTTCATCATATAAACATTCATCTACCCATCCAGTTAAGCAGTACTCACTTCCACCTTTAATAAAACATGCTTCTGCTCCTGTTACTTTATTATTTTCAATTGTATATTTTAAGCAAGAAGTTTTACCTGTAGCTGAACATGAACTATATGTTGTGCCTACAGCTTCTAAGCTTGATGAATCTTTATAAATTGAATTTGTGTTTTCTTTATAAATTGAATCTGTATTTATTGCATATACTGTTTGAGCTGCTGGTGTTATATCCATTCCACTAGTTCCTTGTACAGCATTTACTCCAATAGCTATTGTTTGTGATTCATGCAATGTATAATTACTTAAATCGGTTGTGTTTTGAAACTCTGCTGATACTACCATTGTAGTTGTTCCAGTACTAGCTGAAAGTACAACATCTTCTGGCATATATATCTTCCATATTATATTTCCTTTGGTTATTGTTTGATTGCTTGTTACACTAGTTCCATCTACTGTTATACTTTCTATGGCCGCATCTACACTTCCTTTATTAGCTATAGTTAAAGTATATTCTATCTTATCTCCTGGTTGATAAAATACTGCCCCTAAATTAGCTATTGGTACATATGTACTTGAACATGCAGTACCCTCATATCCCATTGTA
>ONJI01000058.1 GCA_900318075.1 uncultured Bacillota bacterium
AATGAAACCATAGAAAAAGTAAATGAAAAAATTCCTCAAAAATTTGTTAAAATATTAAGTAGAACAAGGAGTTGATCCAAATGAATGAAAATAAAACTAATATAAACTGGTATCCAGGACATATGGCAAAAGCTAAAAGACTTATAAATGAAAATATAGGATTAATTGACATCGTCTATGAGATAGTTGATGCGAGAATGCCAATTTCATCTAAGATAACTGATATTGACGATTATACAAAAAATAAGCCCAAAATACTCATTATGAATAAAGTCGACTTATGTGATTTAACAGAGACAAAAAAGTGGCAAAAGTATTATGAAAATAAAGGTTATAGAGTTCTACTAACTTCATTAGATGGGAATGCAAGCTTAAAACCATTATTAGATTTAACTGATGAAATTTTAAAACCATTTGATGAAAAAAGAAAAGCTCAAGGATTGATTAAAAGAAAAAATAGAGTTTTAATAGTAGGCGTACCAAACGTTGGAAAAAGTACTTTAATAAACCGTTTAGCCGGCAAAAAAGTCGTTCAAATAGGTAATAAACCAGGAGTGACAAAAGGCCTAAACTGGATAAGAGTAAACGAAAAAATAGAACTTTTAGATACGCCGGGAATTTTATGGCCAAAACTCGAAGAAAAAAATGCCTTCAATCTAGCTACATTTACTGCTATAAAAGAAGAAATACTTCCAAAATTTGAAGTTGCCACTTACATATTAACAACATTAGAAAAGTATTATAAAAACATATTAAATGAAAGATATAATATCGAAAAGTTAGATGAAGATATAGTTGAAACAATGGAAAAAATTGGCAAAAAAAGAGGGTGCCTTATTAAAGGTGGCGATATAGACTACGACAAAGTGATAGAACTGATTATTAGTGATGTCAAAAATGGCTATATAAAGGGAATTACTTTTGATAGGATGAAAGAGTATGAATAGAGATATCAATTCACTATCCCTTGCTTATCTAGGAGATGCAGTTTATGAACTATATATTAGATTATATTTGTTAGACAGTAACAAAAAAGTAAACGATTTACAAAAAGAAGCTATAAACTACGTCAGTGCCAAAGCCCAAAGTAAATTTTTAGATAATATGATAGATAATAATTTTCTGACAGAAGAAGAAATAAATATTGTAAAAAGAGCCAGAAATCACAAGAGCCACCCCAGTAAAAGTGCAGATATTATTACATATAAAAAGTCTACAGGCTTAGAAGCCTTAATAGGTTATTTAAAAATAAAAAAAGATGACGAAAGAATTGAAAAAATAATGAAATATATAGTAGGTGATTAAATGCGAGTATATGGTAAAAATGTTGCAAAAGAAGTACTTGATAAAAATATAAAAAGAGTATATTTGTCAAAAACTTTTAATGATAAAGAAATTATAGAAAAGCTTAAAAATAAAAACATACCAATTAAATATTTGGATAAGAATATATTAAATAGTATGGAAAAAGGAAATCATCAAGGAATTATAATAGATATAGATGATTATGAGTATTATTCACTTGATGAAATTGAAAAAGAAGAAGTAATTATTATGTTAGATCACCTTGAAGATCCTCATAATTTTGGCGCAATAATTAGGACAGTAGAAGCTGCCGGCTACAAAAGCATAATCATTCCAAAAGATAGATCAGTAGAAGTAAACCCAACCGTCATGAAAGTAAGTGCTGGAACAATAGAAAATGTAAAAATAGCTAGAGTTAATAATCTAGTAAATACTATTAATGAATTAAAAAGACAAGGTTACTGGATAATCGGTACTGATATGGAAGGTACAGATTATAAAAAAATAGACTATAAAGGGAAAATAGTAATAGTAATTGGAAATGAAGGGAAGGGTATGAGTAGACTAGTTAAAGAAAACTGTGATTTTATTGCTTCTATTCCGATGAACGGAAAAGTAAATAGCCTAAATGCCTCTGTTGCCGCTGCCCTAATAATATACGAGGCGGTGAGATAATGTACGATGAAATAACAGATAATGATTTACTTGATAAAGTTGCCGATAACGAAATAGCTACCGAAACGCTATTTGAAAAATATCAGCCATTAATTACCGGTATAGCAAAAAAAGCCTATTATAATAGTCAGGTAAGTGGCATTGAAGTTAACGACCTAATTCAAGAAGGCATGATCGGCTTTAGTACAGCTATAAATACATATGATGAAAATGAGAATGCGTCTTTTTATACATTTGCTAGAATGTGTATAATTAGAAGAATCTTGAGTAGCATATCTGCAGCTAATAGACAAAAGCATCAAATATTAAATGAATCTCTTTCCGTTGAAAATATTTCTAAAGACCCAACGACAAAAGAAAAGATACTTAGTGATTATGAGAGTAATCCTGAAAGACTGTTAATATCAGGCGAAAACACTAAAGAACTTATGGCTGAAATTGAAAAAGAGCTAACGGCCTTAGAATGCGAAGTATTCGAATTAAAAGCCGCCGGTTTTAACTATAAAGAAATAGCTGAAATATTAGGAAAAGATACAAAATCAATAGATAATGCTATAAGTAGGATAAAAATAAAGATAAATAAGCATCTAAAAAATAAAAAAGAGTAAGTAAAGCTTACTCTTTAAAAATATCAACATACTTTAATATTTCTTCACTATCGTCTAGATGAACTTTAGTGTGACCGATTATTTGATAATCTTCATGCCCCTTTCCGAGAAGTAAAACAATATCATCTTTTTCTATCATATCTAAAGCCTTTTTGATAGCTTCCTTTCTATCAAGACATACTTCGTAATTGTCTTTTTCGACTCCAGCTAAAATATCTTTCATAATCTTTTCAGGATCTTCAGTTCGTGGATTATCATTAGTAAATATTACATAATCGCTATAGTCACTGGCTATTTTACCCATTATAGGTCTTTTCATTGGATCTCTATCACCGCCACAGCCGACTAAAGTTATAACCCTAGCTTTAGCAAGTTCCTTATAAGCAGTTACAACCTTTAAAACCGCATCTGGTGTATGAGCATAATCGACAACGGCAAATCCATCTTTTACTTTATAAGTCTCGCATCTACCTTTAGGCTGCTTTAACTCTTTAGTAATATTTATAATATCGTTTGAATCAAATCCTAGCTCATGAACGATGGCAAACATTGTCATATAGTTATATATATTAAATTTACAAGTTAAATTAGTTATAACTTGATAATCTTCACCAAAAACTTTAAAATTTATAAGAGTATGGTCTGGATGAATATCAAAAGACTTGACGTCATAATCTGCTCCATTCATACCAAAAGTTTTAGTATTGAGATATTTTTCTTTAAATTTTTGACTTGCTTCATCATCGTTATTTACAAGCATAACCCCATCATTTTTTAGATAGTCTAAAATCATTAACTTACACTCTAAATATTTATCCATAGTCTTATGATAATCTAAATGATCCTCAGTTAAATTAGTAAACGCACATACATCAAATTTTAAACCTTCAATTCTTTTTAAATCTAAAGCATGAGAACTTACTTCCATAACTACATATTCTATATTATTATCTAAACAGTATTCAAATAATTTATAAATAGTAAGTATTTCGGGACAAGTATTTTGAAGCTCTTCATAATAATCACCACACATAAAACCTATAGTTCCGATATAAGCAGTTTTTTTTCCAAGCTTATTTAACATTTGATAAGTTAGATAGGCTGAAGTTGTTTTACCATTAGTGCCAGTAATACCAACTAATTTTAAATTTTTAAAATCATTGCTATATTCATCCACTAATTTTTCCTGAAAATATTTTGCTGAATTTTCTACAACAGTCACTGGAACCGAAGTTTCAACCTCTTTTTCGGCAATAATTTCTACCGCCCCATTTTTAACAGCAGATTCTATATAATCATGCCCATCGACAGTATAACCATTAATGGCTACAAATGTTTGACCAGGTTTTACCTTTCTAGAATCCGTCTCATATTTAATCAATTAAATCACTTCCTAATCTATTTTATATATTTTTACTAAATGCGTGATAACACACCACTTTAAGTGTAGCACCATTTGCCATAAAATTATAATACAAAAACTTTATAAAAAAACACAAAATACCCAAAAAATACTCAAAATATTTTTTATTGATAATTAAAGACTTTAAAAAAATAAAATAATGTGTTATTATTAAATTACAGGAAGTTAAATCTTCTATAGGAAAGAGGTAAAACATGAAAAAAATTATTACATTTTTATTACTTATTTTAACAGTTCCAACAATCGTATTAGCTAAACCAACATACAAGAGTCTAACCTTAAAAGAAGCATTAGATGATGAAAAAATAGAGTATAATCTTGACGGTTATGAAGAAACTGACGACAAAGCTACAATATATCTATTTAGAGGTAAAGGCTGTTCACACTGCTATGAATTTTTAGAATACGTTTCATCGAGCCTAGTTAAAGAATATGGCGACTATTTCAAACTTGAAAGTTATGAAGTATGGCAAAATACTGATAATGCAAAATTGATGCAAGAAGTATCAGACTATTTGAACGATAACGCTAGCGGTGTACCATATATCATAATCGGAGATAAAACATTTAATGGTTATGCTGAATCCATGAATGAACAGATAGAAACTGCTATTATGAATCTATATAACAGTGAAGAAAGATATGATGTACTTGAGCAGATGAAAGAGAACCCAAAAGCTAAGTTAAAAAAAGATAATAAATTTACAATTGTAATTACTATTGCTGCTGCTATAGCTATTATTGCTTTAGTAGTTACCGGCTTTAAAAGAAAATAGTTTAATTGAACTATTTTTTTCTTTAGAAAAAATATATAGCTTATAAAAAGCTATATTATAAATGGTTGAAAATAGGCAAAAATCAAAGTATAATATTTCTAAGAAAGGATAGTATTAATATGCCTTTCAAATAAAACTAAAAATATAATAGACAAGATAGAAGGTTAGAAAGTATGAATCAAGAAAAGATAGGAAAACTTATCAAACAGATAAGAAAGCAAAATAATTTAACCCAGTCTGAACTGGCTGAAAAATATGGTGTAACTTATCAAGCAGTAAGTAAATGGGAGAATGGCAAAAACATGCCAGATGTATCTTTGATAAAACAGATGAGCAAAGATTTTAACATCGACATCGAAGATATATTAGAAGGTAATTTGAATAAAAAGAAAAATAAAAAAAATTTTTTTATCCTGTCTATAATATTGATAATTATTTTAATTATATTTTTAATATTAAATAGAGAAGGGACTTTTTCTTTTAAAACATTATCTAGTCAGTGTTCAAGTTTTAATATAACAGGCAGCATTGCTTACAATAATAAAAAATCATCAATATATATATCTGATATTGATTATTGTGGTAAAGAAGACAACACAGAATATAGGGAAATAGAATGTACACTATATGAGGCAAACGAAGGTAAAGAAAAAATTATTGAAAGAAACAAGTACAGTAAAAATGAAACAATAAAATTAGATGCTTTTTTAAAAACTCTAAACTTTAAAATAGACGATTATAATAGAACATGTAAAAAATATACCGAAAATAGCTTATATTTAAAAATCATAGCCAAAGATTTAAATGGCAAAATCAAAAACTATACAATACCGTTCTCATTAGAAGACAATTGCTAGGAGAATGACTTATGATATTGATGGCTAGTGGAAGAACTGATATCGTCGCCTTCTACTCAAAATGGTTTATGAAGAGAATAGAAGAAGGATTTATCGATGTAAGAAATCCTTTTAATCCAAAACTTGTAAGCCGTATTAGCTTTGATGATGTCGATCTTATCATGTTCTGCACAAAAAATCCGATTCCTATTTTAAAAGATCTTGATAAAATTAAAAAACCTATATTATTTCATATTACACTTACCCCATATAAAAAAGATATAGAACCAAATGTTCCCCCTAAAGGACATATTATTGAAGCTATAAAAAAGGTGTCTGAAATAGTAGGTATAGATAATGTCGTAGTTAGATATGATCCTATATTTATAAATGATACATATACCTTAGACTATCACAAAAAAGCATTTGAAAAAATGTGCGTATTACTAAATGGATATATAAATCAAATAATAGTTTCTTTTATTGATGATTATAAAAATGTTAGAAACAATATGAAAACATTAAAATGTAAGCCGTTTACAGAAGAAATTTATAGAGAAATAGGTATGTCATTTAGTAAAAGTGCGAGTGAACATAATATGACAGTTCAAACTTGTTTCGAGCAGCGTAATTTAACTGAATTTGGTTTTATTAAACGTGACTGTTTACCAAAGGAGCTTGCTTATATTATGACAGGTAAGAAATTTAAAGAACAGACCGCTCGAAAAGAAAAGAAATGTCACTGCGTGGCCATGGCAGACATTGGCGTCTATAATTCATGCCGTCACTTTTGTAAATATTGCTATGCAAATTATGACGAAAAAAAGGTTGCCGAAAATTATCGAAATCATGACCAAAATTCATCACTATTAGTTGGTCATTTAGAAGAAGACGATATAATTAAAAAAAGAAAAAAGTGATCAAACAAATCTTAAAAAATTACTTCAACCACAAGTTGAGAAAAATCAACTGATAGTTTATTGCTTTAGAATATAAAAAAAAGTAAACTGAATTTGGAGGTAAAAAAAATGAAAAAGAAAATGATTATATTAATGCTAACTTTTATTTCTCTATTCACGCTAACTGCATGCACGAATAATAAATCAGCTTTAGCTTTTAAAGAAGAATATGAATCTTTAAACGGTAAAGAAAATGCTGCTGGCAAAAAACACAGAACTTTAAATATCTCTAAAGATAATCCCTATGAAAAAATTTCACAAGAAAGTGTTATCAAAAAATTAGAAAACAAAGACACATTTTATTTATATGTAGGAGATTCCCTATGCCCATGGTGTAGATCAGTTTTAGAAAAATCTATAGAGGTAGCAAAAAACAAAAAAATAGATAAAATCTATTATATAGATATTTGGGATGATGAAGGTAATGAAATTTTAAGAGATAAATATGAACTTAAAGATGGCAAAGCTACTAAAGTTTCTGATGGTAAAGATACCTATAAAAAACTGTTAAAAGCTTTTGACAAGGTTCTTTCTGATTATACACTAACAGATGAGGATGGAAATAAAGTCGAAGTGGGAGAGAAGAGAATATATGCCCCAAACTTCTTCTATATCAAAAATGGTAAAGTAATAAAAATGGTTGAAGGCATTTCTGATAAACAAAAAGATTCAAGAGAAGAGTTAACTGATGAAATATTAGCTGATGAAGAGAAAATATTTAGCAAATTTTTTAGCAATTAATAAAACATGGTTCTTTGTCAAATAGTGTTGGTGGACAATAAATTTGATAAATGAATTGATGATAGGAGGATGATGAAAATCATCCTTTTATAATG
>ONJI01000056.1 GCA_900318075.1 uncultured Bacillota bacterium
ACTAAAAAGTGATCGTGAAATAGTCTTAGAAGCTGTTAAAAATAATGGAATGGCACTAATATATGCTGCAGATGAACTAAAAAGTGACCGTGAAATAGCCCTAGAAGCTATAAAACAAGATAGTGGTGCATATAAATATATCTCAAAAGAACTAAAAAATGATCCTGAAATAAGATCATTGGAAAGTATAAAACAATATTTTCAAGAAGAGCATTATGATTATTTAAATGCGGATATTAATGAACTCATGTATATAGACGATATAGATGACTTTCACCGATAAAAGTGTCAAAAAGTGTATTTTATTTTAAAAAAATAGCAAAATATAAAAAGAAATGTAAAAAACATTTCTTTTTTTTATAATTTATGTTAAAATCAATTATAGTAAAAGATTATAAATTACAAGGAGGGTATATATGGGATTTATTAAAAAAATGATGGGAGAAGATGAACCAATCTTCACTGATCCAGATAAAGATAAATACTATGATTTAAAACCAGAAGAAGCTTTGGAAGATGGTAATTCTAAAATGATACTATTAGAACCAAGAGCTTATTCAGAATCACAACAAATTGCTGATCACTTAAAGAAAAGAAATACAGTTGTCGTAAATTTAAAAAGAGTAACCCCTGAACAAGCAAAGAGAATAGTTGACTTTTTAAGTGGTACTATTTATGCGATAAATGGAGGCTTACAAAAAATAGGCGGAGGAATATTTCTATGTACACCTAATAACGTAAGTATTCAAGGAAAAATAACCGGTGAAACCGAAGGAAAAGGTATTCACGACAATGATGACATTAATATAGAGTGGTAAAAGAATATAGAGGCACAAGGGCCGATGAGAGGTAGAGTTTATGGAAAAATTTAGTAGAACTCTTAGAGGATATGATCCTGAGGAAGTAAATAACTTTTTAGATGAAGTTATTGGTAGAGTCGAAAAATTAGTAACTGATGTTAATGCAAAAAACGAGCAATTAAAAGATAAAGACGAACAAATAAAAATGCTTGAAAATAAACTAGAAGAAAACAAAAGTTTACAAGAAAAAGTAGAACAATATGAGAGAATGGAATCTACATTAAATAAAGCTATTTTTATGGCTCAAAAGACCTCAGATCAATTAAAAGTTGCAGCTCATCGTGAAAGTGAAATAATTTTAGATGATGCAAAAAAGAACGCTAGTAGAATCGTAAATGAAGCTCTTCTTAGAGCCGAAAAAATTGAAAATGATGCTTCTAACACCAAGAGAAATGTTAACATACTAAAAAGAAGACTTAAAAACATTATAGAATCACAATTAGAAATAATTGATGATATTGACCAGTTAGATATATAAGCGCATATGACGGAGACGGTATGCTTATGATAAGTTTTACAGAGAGCTGAAACTGGGTGGAATTCAGTAAACTTTAAAGCATATAAATCACTCTAGATGCTTTTTTTTGAAACTAAGTAGGAAAAAACGGTAACGCGTTATAGTTAATAAGTGTATATATTTATAAAATAAGGTGGTACCGCGGCAAACTCGTCCTTAACTAGGAGGAGTTTTTTCTTATTTTTTAAGGGAAAGAATATTGTTTTAAACATTTAAGTATGCTATAATTGAAAGAAATAATTAATATATTTAAATATGCGAAAGAAAAGGAGATTATTATGGAAGATTATAAAGATACATTATTAATGCCACAAACCGAATTTAAAATGCGAGGCAATTTAGCTGAAAATGAAGTTTTACAAAGAAGAGAATGGGAAGAGATGGATTTATATAATCTAATCAAAGAAAAAAATAGAGGAAATAAACCATTTGTCTTACATGATGGTCCACCATATGCTAATGGTAATATCCATTTAGGACATGCTTTAAACAAAATATTGAAAGACTTTATTAACCGTTCAAAAATGATGGAAGGATATTACGTAGAATTCATTCCAGGCTGGGATACCCATGGACTTCCAATTGAACAAGCCATAACTAATAGTGGTGTTAATAGAAAAGAAATGAATTTAGCTGATTTTAGAAAATACTGTTATGACTACGCCTTAAAACAAGTTGACACCCAAAGAGAAGATTTTAAAAAGCTAAATGTTATTGCAGATTGGGATCATCCATATATAACTTTAAGTCCAGAATTTGAAGCAAGACAAATAGAAGTATTTGCTAAAATGGCCCAAAAAGGATTAATTTTTAAAGGCTTAAAGCCAGTATATTGGTCACCAAGTAGTGAGACAGCTTTAGCAGAAGCCGAAATCGAATATAAAGATAGAAAAGATCCATCTATTTTCGTTCCATTTACCGTAGAAGAAGGAAGCGGAGAAGTTCAAAAAGGTGACAAATTAGTTATTTGGACAACTACACCATGGACACTACCAGGCAATACTGGCGTATGCGCTGGAGCCGACTTCGATTACTCTAGAGTTAAAGTAGAAGACAACGTTTATATTGTCGCTACTGAGCTTTTAAAGTCATTAATGGAAGAATTTGGCTTTGAAAATTACGAAATATTAAATACCTTTAAAGGTGAGAACTTATTAAACGTTAAATATAAACATCCATTTATGGATAGAATAAGTCCAGTTGTTACTGCACAGCACGTTACTTTAGATACCGGAACCGGTTTAGTTCATACAGCTCCAGCCTATGGTGTCGATGACTTTAATGCCGGCAAAAAATATGGCTTAGAAATGGTAAACGGTGTAGATGATCAAGGCATTTTAAATGAACAGTCAGGAATGTTCAAAGGACTATTCTTTGAAGATGCAAACAAAGAAGTTGTTAAATGGCTTGATGAAAATGGATACCTACTAAAATTAAAATTTATCACACACTCTTATCCTCATGACTGGAGAACAAAAAAACCAATTATCTTTAGAGCTACTACTCAGTGGTTCTGTAACGTTGATAAAGTTAAAGATGAAATATTAAACGAACTAGAAAACAACGTAAAATTCCACACTGAGTGGGGTAAAACGAGAATGTGCAACATGATTAGGGATAGAGGAGACTGGTGTATTTCCCGTCAAAGAGCTTGGGGAGTACCACTACCAATTTTCTATAATGAAGATGGCTCAGAAATCTTAGACTACGATGTTATGATGCATGTCGCCGATTTATTTAGAAAGCACGGATCTAATATTTGGTTTGAGAAAGAAGCTAAAGACTTACTTCCAAAAGGTTATACTAATCCAGCCAGTCCAAACGGAGTCTTCACTAAAGAAACCGACATTATGGACGTTTGGTTCGATTCAGGAACTTCATTTGCTGGAACTTTGTTAGAAAGAGAAATGCCATTTCCAGCCGATGTTTATATTGAAGGCTCTGACCAATACCGTGGCTGGTTTAACTCTTCAATAATATGTGGAGTATCCGCTTATGGAAAAAGCCCTTATAAAGAACTTATCTCAGCAGGTTTCATCGTTGATGGTAAAGGCTTAAAAATGAGTAAATCAGGTAACAACTCAGTATCACCACTTGAAGTTGTCAGTAAGCAAGGCTCAGATATTCTAAGACTTTGGGTTGCCAGTGTTGATTATACAGAAGATGTTAAATTTAGTAACGAACTATTAAAACAAGTCCAAGAATCATATAGAAAAATTAGAAATACCTATAGATTTATACTAGGAAACCTATTTGATTTTAATCCAGAAAAAGATATGATATCATACGACAAAATGCCATCAGCTGATAAATATATTTTAAATACTTTAAATGAACTTGTTAAAAACGTGAGAAAAGAATATGATAACTATAACTATGATGAAATTTATAAATTAATTAACAATTACGTAAATAATCTATCAAACTTCTATTTAGACTTTACTAAAGATATCTTATACATCGAAGAAGCCGATGGCCTAGAAAGAAGAAGCGTTCAAACAGCTCTATATAAAATATTGCTTGCTTTAATTAAATTAATGGCTCCAATTTTGCCATATACATCAGAAGAAGTCTATAAATTACTTCCAGGCAAAAAAGAAAAAAGTATTCATCTAGAAAGATTCCCAGAAGTAGAAAATTACAAAGATAGTGAAGAACTAATGGAAATGTGGGATTTATTCTTCAGTATTAAAGATGATGTTTATAAAGCTCTTGAAGAAGCTAGAAACGATAAAGTTATTGGTAAATCTTTAGAAGCTAAAGTATATCTAAATCTATTAGATGAGGATAAAGAAACCTTAAAACCTATTATTACTAATTTAAAACAATTATTCATCGTTTCAGATGTTGTAATTACCGCTGAAGACTTGCCAAAATATGAATACTGTAAAGTTAAAATTCAAAAATTTGAAGGCGAAAGATGTGAAAGATGCTGGAATTACTTCAATGAAGAAGATTTAACAGATCATCTATGTCCAAGATGCCAAGCAGTTATAGAATAAAAGAATTAGAAAAATCTAATTCTTTTTTAGTTATTTTTATTTTTGATAAATTCTCTAAGCATTTTAGTTAATGCTCTTTTTTCTATTCTTGAAACATAACTTCTAGATATACCAAGTTCCTTAGCTATTTCTTTTTGTGTAATCTCATCTTCATTATTTAAACCATATCTTTTAATAATTATTTCTTGTTCTCTAGGTGACAAAACCCCAAAATATTTTTTTAATAATTTAATATTATCTTGAGTATGAATATCTAAAGCAAAATCAGGATTAGGGGTTTTTAAAATATCCAAAAACGTTATTGCATTTCCTTCTTTATCAAAACCAATAGGTTCATCAATACTTATATTTTTGCTATTTTTTTTATTAGCTCTAAAAAACATTAAAATTTCATTTTCGATACATCTTGCACAGTAAGTAGTAAGTCTAGTCTTATGCTTAAAACTGTAACTATCGACACCCTTAATTAAACCTATTGTTCCAATACTTATTAAATCATCTGAGTTTTCAACATTATGATCATATTTTTTAACAATATGTGCGACTAATCTTAAATTATGTTCTATAAGCTTATTTCTAGCATTTTTATCTCCCATATTAGCCTTCTTAATACAGTCTTCCTCTTCCTCTTTAGATAGAGGATCAGGAAAGACATTATTAGAATAAGATGCTGTAAAAAGGTAGAAATCCTTAAATAATTTTTTTAAAAGTTTCAGCACGCTTAAAATCAACTCCTGATTAAATATATGAAATAAATATAAATTAATTAAAAAAATAAAGAGAATAAATAATAAAAAAAACTCCATATTAATAACGAAGGAGGAGAAAATGACACAAAAAGAATTGCTATACATAGAAGATGCTATCGGACATGAAAAAAATATCATAACCATATGTGAAGATACGATTAAAAATTTAGAAGATCAAAATCTAGTTTCATTTTTACAAAACGAGGTAGAAAAACATAAAAATATAAAAGAAAGACTTTTAAATATGTTAGAGGTGAAGGCAAGTGAATGATCAAGTTTTAATGGATAATTATTTGTTGATACTTAAAAGTACAGTTGAAGTATACGTCCATGGGACATTAGAAAGTTCTAACGAAGATATAAGAAATTTATTAAAAATAGGCTTAGATGAAACCATGTCACATCAGGCAACAACATATGATGAAATGACTAAATATGGTTGGTATCAAATTAATAATGTAGAAGCATCTACTATAAATCAAACCTTAAGTAAAATAAAAAATCAAAATTAAAACACAACTAAGTTGTGTTTTTATATTAAATGATTTACTAGATATAAAAGCCATCCAGCTCCAATAAAAGCCGTCGTTGCTGCAAGCTGTAAACATGCAATAAATGATAGCACTATTTCACTAATATCATTGTTTTCTTGTAAAATTTTAGGCGCGCCAGGCATAGTTTTTACAAGCTGTTTAGGGGAATTAGACATACCACCATTTTCATTTTGTCTGCTTTCATCGCCATATTCCTGATTATATAGCTCTCTAATTTTCTTTAGATTTTCTAAATTCACACTATCTATATTTAAAGTATTATCCATTGGATCTAGGGGAGGCTCTGTATCATTATTAAAAGAGTCACCATTTAAAGTATAATCTGCTGAATCATATTCAGATTTACTGTATCCTTCAAGCTCATCAAGCATACTATCAAGTCTTTCCCTTTGACCCGCAACCATCTCATCAAAATGCATTTCATCAGGATTGTTATTATTCATAGGAAAACCTCCTTTATCTTAATAAAAGTATACTACAAAGCAAACTATTTTTCAATTGATTTTACAGTCATAAATAATTATTTACTAAACTTGACTATTATTTTTAAAATAGTACTTGACAATGCAAGGTAGTAGATGTACAATTAAGGCGAAGAAGGTGATTTATGAATTCACAGTTTAAAAAAGGAGTTTTAGAATTAATCGTCCTACTTTCAGTAAGTAAAAGAGATATGTATGGATATGAACTCATACTAGAAGTATCAAAAGTTGTAGGTGTAAATGAAGGAACAATATATCCATTACTTAAAAGACTGACAAACGAGAATTATTTTGAGACATATTTAGTAGAATCTAATGAAGGACCTTCTAGAAAATATTATAAAATAACCGTTCTCGGTAAAAAAAGATTAGAAGAATTAAAAGAAGGATGGGACGAATTTAGCTCTTCAGTTTGTAATTTTATTAAGGAGTGTGATAAAGATGAATAAAGAAAAATTTTTAAAAGAATTAGAAAAAAGACTATCAATTTTAGACGAGAAAGAAAAACAAGATATTATAAGTGAATACAAGGCCACTATTGAAGAAAAAGTCAAACACGGTCAAAAAGAAACAGACGCCGTTAAAGACTTTGGTGATATGAATGAACTTGTAAATGGTATATTAAGCGCTTATAAAATAGATCCAAAGTATAGTAGTAAAGAAAGCGACTTTAAAAAACTTCTAAACGATGGCGAAAACTTAATAAAAAAAGGTGCTGATAAACTAGCAACAGTTACTAAAGAATTGGCTGACAATTTTAAAAATAATCAAGACATAAATTTATCATTGGTATTTGAAATTCTTATCAAAGTATTCTTTACTTTGTTAATTATTGGCCTTTTAAAAATTCCATTCATGCTTTTTACCCATCTTGGAAACTATATTTTTGAAGCATTATATAACCCATTAGATTCAGTTGTAAAAGTTCTTTGGTTTATTTTCCTAAACGTCATATATTTAGTTTTGACTTTCATTTTAATATCAGCTATGTTTAGACAATATTTTAAAGAAAGTGGCGAAAATACTTTAAATGATAAGAAGGACAAAACTCGCGCTAAAGAGACAAAAGAGGAAAAGGAATATACAAAAATAAAAACCAAAGATACCATAGAAAAAAGTAGTCAAAAATTAATATCCATTCTAATCATAGTTGTTAAAGTCTGGACCGTACTTTTTGTTTTAATGCCTCTAATATTTATGACTGGTGGCATTATAGGGGCTACTTTGATATCAGTATATTATTGGACTTTAGGTATTGACTTACTTGGAATGACAATCTTACTATTAGGTATAAGCTTAATATTTATTTGGTTTACAAAAATAATTATTAATATACTTCAAAACAAAAAAAGTTCAGCAGTATACATATTGATAAGCGGCTTTGCCTTAATAGTAGTAGGGGGCTTTCTACTTATAAATATGATAATGAGTATTGATTATTCAAATGACATTCCTAGAAACTATGAACTTCAAACTGCCGAAAACATCTATATCACAGATAAAAAAGTATACATCGAAGACCATAATTGCGATATTAAAACTATTGCAGATGAAACTATGAATGACAATACATTTAAGATAATCGCACGTTATGATCAAAAATTATATAACTTAAAGATAAATCAAATCGATAATTATACATTTACTGAAGAAACATGTAGAGAATATAATTTATGTGGAGTATATAATTATTTCAGCATATACAATGAAGAAAAAGATGGATTTGAAACATTCAAAACATATTATAATAATTTTATAAATGATTTAAAACATAAAAAAATATACAATTATAGCAAATTATATGAGCCAGTAATAGAAATATATGCAAACCCTAAAACACTTAATATGATAGAAATAGATTAATTTGAAAATGAGCCTCGCTTTTAAAAATAGAAACGAGGCTTTTTAATATCCAATTATTAATTTTAAAAAAACAATAATTAGATTTATAGTCGCTTTTCCTTGACGATAACTGTAATTTTTTCTATAATAAAATTATAGAAAAGGGCTGATAAAATGAGCGAAGAAGAAATTAAAGATTCAAGAATTGAAATGGAATTTTTAAATCCTGTATATGACATTATCAACGAAGCAATTAATTATACCGCACAAAAATATCACTACAAAGAGTACGATTTAGTAAAATTAGTAATGATGATATATGATGGTAATTATAAATACCTAAGTAATGATGACGAATATCGTGAGCAGTTTGAACTATTAGATGAATATTTTAAAAAAGAATATAATCATAGTATTATTACTTTTGAAATGCTAAAAACCATTGTAAATTTAAAAGGAACCGAAGAATATGATAGCCTAATGAAAGAAATTGCTTCCATTGAAAAAATACTTCGAACAAACGATGAGACCAAGGCTGATGATTTGTGTCTATTATCTTATCCGATTGAAAATAAAAAATACGATGACATAATGTATCTGATAGAAAAGAATATAAGTATTAAATACGCTGTAGCCATAGTATATGATAAAATTAAAACTAAAAAATCATAAATTGACAAGTTATGTTAATATATATATAATATTTGTACTTTATTAGAAAGGAAGTTTTTATGGAAAATTCTAATAATGAAGTTGAAAATTTGCTCATCATATGCGCAGCTGACGAAGGAAAATTAAAAGTATTTTTAAAGAAAAGGGAAAAAGAACCATATTATGGTTATTGGATTTTACCTGGGGAACTGTTAGATACTAAAACAACTTTAGAGGAAAGTAGCAGGCAAATATTTAATGAAATCGTCCCATTAGATTATATTAAGTCATTTGCGGGAACTACTTTTAGTAATTTAGATAGATATACTGATAAAAGAGTTATTGCCCTAACAACAGTAATTATAGCCGATAAGCAGTTAATCGATATGAAAAAAACAAAAGAAAATACCGAGTGGTTTGATGTTGATAATCTTCCAAAACTTGGATTTGATCACAAAGAAATTATTGAAACTGTAAGTAAAGAGATAAAATATAAAGTTACTTGTAACTATGAAGACATATTACTATCTTTATTTCCTAGCGATTTCACATTATCAGAATTACAAACGTTCTATGAGAATATCGTTGGTGAAGAAATAGATAGACGTAATTTTAAGAAAAAAATCACGTCTCAAGATTTAATAATTGATACAGGTATAAAAGACATAGCTGGTGGTGGTAGACCAAGCACACTATACCGCTTCAATATAGAAAAAATGAAAGGAACACGCTTATGAAAGAAGAATGGAGCTTAGAAAAATTATTAAAAATTCTAATTATTGTATTTTTAGTGTTTGTCATATTTGCCCTTATATTTAAAGGCATAGTATCTATAGCTAGAGGTTCAAAAACAAACTCACAAAAAAAATCTGAAAAAATAGAGACTACTACTCAAAAAGCACAGCAAATAAGTGACGTAACATATAATGATTTAGAAGATAGAATAGAATTAGCCGCTGAAAGATATCAAAATGATAATTATCAAGGAACATTGGATAGTAGAGAAACATGGATATTAAGCTATAAAATGTTAAAAGAAAATAAATATATGACCGCTAAACTTATAGATCCAAATGATAATAAAGAATGCGATGGCTATGTAGTCTTCAAAAAAGATATAGCCAAAATAACTTACATACCATATATTAAATGCAGTGATAAATATCAGACAAAAGGATATGACGCC
Organism: uncultured Bacillota bacterium; assembly: GCA_900318075.1. Lineage (GTDB taxonomy): Bacteria > Bacillota_I > Bacilli_A > RF39 > UBA660 > Coprosoma. Next base: position 9,844 of record ONJI01000056.1, read on the forward strand.
TCTTTAATCGAATAAAATTACAATTTGACAAAATCGATTTTAAGTGTATAATAACAACACCAAGGAGGGGAAATAATATGGGAAAGATGAAATTAGATTATAGTAAAAATGGAATGCTTGTAGGTGAAAAACTACACATGGAAAATTTATGTGAAACTTGCGTTTATCGTGGAGTAGGGGTATGCCCATCTGCTCGTCATATAGAAGGGCAAGATTGGCACGATTTTCCACAAATAATAGATGCAGCTAACACTGCAGGTATAATTAAAGTATTTAAATGTAGAGAATATACAATAAAACCAAAATTGAAAAAAACTGATGAAGCAAGAACAAAAAGAATATTAAAAAAACATAATTAAAAAATATTGACATATTATTTATTAAGTGATATATTTAATATGCTTTTAATTAAAAGTTTACTTTTATTAGTAAGCTTTTAATTAAATATATAAATGAAACACCTGGATGTGTGTAATGAAAGGAGGACAAATATGCCAACTATTAACCAATTAGTAAGAAAAAGAAGAGCAAGCAAAACTAAAAAGAGTAAATCACCAATGTTAGGTATTGGTTTAAACAGTAAAGACAAAAAATTAACAAACACAAATTCTCCACAAAAACGTGGGGTATGTACACGTGTTGGAACAAAAACACCTAAAAAACCAAACTCAGCCCTTCGTAAGTATGCTCGTGTAAGACTTTCAAACGGAAAAGAAGTAGATACTTATATTCCTGGTGAAGGACATAATCTTCAAGAGCACAGCGTTGTATTAGTTCGTGGTGGACGTGTTAAAGACTTAATCGGTGTACGTTATCACATTATTCGTGGAACTATGGATACAGCTGGAGTTGATGCTAGACGTCAAGGACGTTCAAAATATGGTGCTAAAAAACCAAAAGGAAACTAACCAGAAAGGAGGAATATAAATGCGTAAAAAAGCTGCAGTAAAAAGAGACGTATTGCCAGATCCACTTTACAAATCTAAAGTAGTTACAAAATTAATTAATCAGATTATGCTAGATGGTAAAAAAGGAACTGCGCAAACAATTCTTTATGATGCCTTTGATATAATAAAAGAAAAAACTAGCGAAGAACCAATCGAAGTTTTTAATAAAGCGCTTGAAAATATAAAACCTGCCCTAGAAGTAAAAACTAGACGTGTAGGTGGAGCTAACTACCCAGTACCAATCGAAGTAAAAGCCGATCGTGCCCAAGCTTTAGGTTTAAGATGGTTAGTTCAATACTCTCGTTTAAGAGGAGGACACTCAATGGCTGAAAATTTAGCTAATGAAATAATGGATGCCGCAAATGGAGTTGGAGCCTCAGTTAAAAAACGTGAAGAAACTCATAGAATGGCCGAAGCTAACAAAGCATTCGCTCATTATAAATGGTAATAGAAAGGAAATATATATATGGCTCGTGAATATAGTTTAGAAAAAACCCGTAATATTGGTATCATGGCACATATCGATGCCGGAAAAACAACATGTACGGAAAGAGTCCTATTCCACACTGGAAAGATCCATAAAATTGGTGAAACTCACGATGGTGAATCACAAATGGACTGGATGGAACAAGAGCAAGAACGTGGAATAACAATCACTTCTGCTGCCACAACTGCTTATTGGAAAGGATATAGACTTAACATTATCGATACCCCAGGTCACGTAGATTTCACTGTTGAAGTTCAAAGATCTCTTCGTGTACTAGACGGTGCGATTGCCTTAATCGATGCCCAAGCTGGTGTTGAACCACAAACAGAAACTGTTTGGAGACAGGCAACTGAGTATAATGTTCCAAGAATGATTTTTGCCAATAAGATGGATAAAATGGGAGCTGATTTTGAATACAGTTTAAAAAGTATTGATGAAAGATTAGGCGTAAATGCCAAACCTATCGAATGGCCAATTGGAGCCGAAAGTGAGTTTAATGGTATTATCGATATAATTACAAGAACTGCTTATAAATACGATGGCAAAGAGGAAGAAAATCCAGAAATTATTGACATTCCAGCAGACTTAGTAGATATCGTTGAAGAAAAGAGAAACGATCTTATTGAAGCAGTTGCTGAATTCGATGATGAACTTATGACAAAGTACTTAGAGGGAGAAGAAGTTTCTATAGATCTAATTAAAAGAGCAATTAGAAAAGGAACTCTAGAAGTTAAATTCTTCCCTGTAATGTGCGGAACAGCATTAGGAAATAAAGGAGTTAAATTATTACTAGATGCTGTTATTGACTACATGCCAGCTCCAACCGATGTAGAATCAATCGCTGGAGTAGACTTAAACGGAAAAGAAATCGTAAGACATCCAAGCGATTCTGAACCATTTAGCGCTCTAGCATTTAAAGTTATGACAGATCCATTCGTTGGACGTCTAACATTCATGAGAGTTTATTCTGGACATCTATCTTCAGGATCTTATGTATTAAATGCTAATAAAGACAAAAAAGAAAGAATCGGAAGAATTCTTCAAATGCACGCTAATAACCGTTCAGAAATTAGCGATGTATATACAGGAGATATTGCTGCTGTAGTTGGTTTAAAAGCTACTACTACTGGTGATACTTTATGTGATGAAAAACATGCATGTATCCTAGCGCCTATGGAATTCCCAGAACCAGTGCTAGAACTTGCAATTGAACCAAAATCAAAAGCTGACCAAGATAAAATGGCCCTAGCTTTACAAAAACTTGCTGAAGAAGACCCAACATTTAGAGCTTCTACTGACCATGAAACAGGTCAAACAATTATCGCTGGTGTTGGAGAACTTCACTTAGACATCATCGTTGACCGTATGAAAAGAGAATTTGGTGTTGAAGCCAATATTGGACAGCCACAAGTTTCATATAGGGAAACTATTAGAACAGCTGCTGATTGTGAAGGTAAACATATCAAACAATCAGGTGGTCGTGGACAATACGGACACGTATGGATTAAATTCGAACCAAATCCAGGTAAAGGATATGAATTTGTTGACGCCGTTGTTGGTGGAGTCGTTCCAAGAGAATATATTCCAGTTGTTGACAAAGGCTTACAAGAAGCAATGGAGTCAGGAATACTAGCTGGATATCCACTTATGGATGTTAAAGCTACATTATTTGATGGTTCATACCACGATGTCGACTCTTCAGAAATGGCCTTCAAAGTTGCTGCTTCACTTGCTTTAAAAGAAGCTAAAAAGAAATGTGATCCAGTTCTTTTAGAGCCAATTATGAAAGTTGAAGTTGTTGTTCCAGAAGAATTCTTAGGAACAGTAATGGGAGATATTACTTCAAGAAGAGGTAAACCAATGGGACAAAATTCTAGAGGAAATGCTTTAGCAATTGATGCTATGGTACCACTTTCAGAAATGTTTGGTTATGTTACTTCTTTAAGATCTAATACTCAAGGTAGAGGAGCCTTCACAATGACATTCGATCATTATGAAGAAGTTCCAAGAAACATCACTGAAGAAATAATCAAAAAAAATGGTTTAAATTAATAAAATAGTTGAAATTTTATAAAAGCCATGTTAAAATTATTAATGTAATAAGAAAAAGGAGGAAATAAAATGGCAAAAGAAAAATTTGATCGTTCAAAACCACATGTTAATATTGGTACTATTGGTCACGTTGACCACGGTAAAACAACATTAACAGCTGCAATCAGTAAATATTTATCAGGAAAGGGACTTGCAAAATTCGAAGACTATTCAGAAATCGATAAAGCTCCTGAAGAAAGAGAACGTGGTATTACTATTAATACTGCTCATATCGAATATGAAACTGAAAAAAGACACTATGCTCACGTAGACTGCCCAGGCCACGCTGACTATGTTAAAAACATGATCACTGGTGCTGCTCAAATGGATGGTGCTATCTTAGTTATTGCTGCTACAGATGGACCAATGGCTCAAACTCGTGAACACATCTTACTATCACGTCAAGTTGGAGTACCTCGTATGGTTGTATTCTTAAACAAATGTGATATGGTAGATGA
>ONJI01000029.1 GCA_900318075.1 uncultured Bacillota bacterium
TGATATAAGTAATCTTACAACTGGAGGAAGTAGTAGTCTAACAGTCGGAATAAATGTAGTTCAAGGGACTAGTGGAATGGCTATAACCCCAGCTGGGTTTACAGGGACTATTTATAGGAATGAAACAAATTATGTTAGAATAGGTGAATCAATACTACCCGAAACAGTAGAATATTGGGAATATGAGGATTATGATGAAGACTGGGGGGCATATTATACGGGATATTATACTACTGAACAGGAATGTCTAGCACAAAACTCAAAGTGCAGATTAGCATACATGAATAAGCCAGGTGTTTCTTCGTACGTTACTGATCCTAAAGAATTTAATAAATCATACTATTTAAAACATGACGTAGTAAATGACATAATTACAACAAATTACGTGTGTTTTATAATAAATAATAATGAATACTGCATTAAAGTAAATAATGATAATTCAGACACCTTTAATATTCCAATATTAGATGAACTAAATAATTCTGGTTTAATTTCATGTGAATATGCAACTGCTGGTTATGGGTATAAATGTAGCAACAATAATCTTGGGAGAATAACAGCACGTGGTGGAGAGACATACAATAATCTACATTCCTTTGCTGGTGTTGGAATCTCACATGATGTGTTTTGCGGAGCAGATACTAGCGGCGGATCTACGTGTTTTGAAGGTTAACCTAACTAATCTCGGATAATTTTTAAAATGTATTATTTTAAAAAAAATAAATAATATATAAAAAATAATGGTTCTTTGCCAAATAGTGCTTTATGACAATAAGTTTGATAAATGAAATGAAGTGGAGAGCCAACAGAGTAGGACTCTCCACGATTGAGTGGGGTACAAAAAAAGAGTTATTAGCTGCTTACTAATAACTCTTTTTTGACATTTTTTTAAATAAAGACATTTTAAAATATAATTGGTGATTAACTATGGAAGAATATAAAATGCATATATATGACGATATAACAAAAGATATCTTTTAGGACATATTTCTTACTATTTGTCCATAAAATTAGTATAGGTGATATTGTGCTTAAAGATTTAAGAAATTATATTTTAGATAATACATTTAAAGTTACTATTTTAAAAGGCAAGATAGATATATTAAACTATTTAGAAATAGATCATTTTGACGATAATAAAATAATTATTAGATATAAAGAAGGAACTCTTGTAATTAATGGTAAAGATTTAATAATATCAAAACTTTTAGATGATGAAATATTGATAAGCGGAAAGATTAAAACAGTAGAATTCAAATGATTGAAAAACTAACTAGTAAAGTATCTTTAAACATCAGTGGAAGAAATATCAATAGATTCATCAGAAAACTTAAAACTAATAAAATAGACATTTTAGAAATAAAGTACAAAAATAAAAATGAAGCCAATATCACAATTTATAAAAGAGATTACGAAAAGATAAATAAAATAAAAAGCATATATGACATTACAGAATTAGATGTATATGGCATGCTTAAAATAAAGAGAAATATAAATAAAAATATGCATCTAATAATAATTATAATATTATGCTTTCTCTTTTTTTTAACACTAACTAACATGATTTTTAATATTGAAATAATCCATTCTAATAAAGAAATTAGAAATCTTTTAAAAGAAGAACTAGCAAAAAACGGAATCAAAAAATATTCATTTAAAAAATCATATAAAGAAATATCCAAAATAAAAGAAATAATTTTAAATAAATATAAAGATAAAATAGAGTGGTTAGAAATAGAAAGTGAAGGCACTAAATATACTGTTAGAGTAGAAGAAAGAAAAATACCTAAAAAAGAAGAAAATAATACTCCAAGAAACATAATTGCCAAAAAACCAGGTGTTATAAAAAAAGTCATTGCTGAAAAAGGTGAAATTGTTAAAGACATGGATGATTATGTTGAAAAAGGCGATTTAATAATAACTGGCGATTTAATATTTAATGGTAAATTAACTGGGCAGGTTAGAGCTGAAGGCCATGTATATGCCGAAATATGGTATATTACTAAAACTGAATACCCCCTTGCAATATCAAAAGAGGTCAAAACAGGTAAAAAGAAAGATATATATACTATTAAATTTTTAAAGCATTCATTTGAGCTAACACTAAAAAAATTTAAGACTAAAAAGATAAAAGAAAGAACTATTTTAAAACACAGATTACTACCAATAACATTAAATAGACAGAGCGAGGAAGAAACAAAAGTTATCGAAGAAGTTTTAACATATGATGAAGCTATATCAAGAGCTAAAGAAGAATCAATAAAGGAAATAAAACGTAAATTAAGTAAAGATGAATACATAATTCGCAGTAACTATTTGAAAAGTACCGTAAATAATAGTACAATAGTAGTGGAAATGTTTTTTGCGGTATATGAAGACATTACCGATTTTGCAGAAATTGGGTGATGAAATTTGATAAGACAAAGTCTTTTAGAAATATTAGGAGAAGTTTGGCCAACTATTTTGATTAGTAGTGTGATTGCGATAAGCATGCGTATAACTTATCTAGTAAAAAATAAAAAAGAATTCATTTTGTATAAAGAACTTTTATCATTCGTTTTTATAATATATGTATTATGCCTTTTCTATGTCGTAACATTCCAAGATGTTGGATGGAGTAGTTCTAATTTCATACCATTTAAAGAGATGTTTAGATATAGTATAGGTAGTAGACTATTTATAAAAAACGTTCTAGGAAACATCATTATGTTTGTGCCTTATGGATTTTTCGTATCATATTATTTAGATTTAAAAAAACTAAGATCCATAATATTTTTAGTATTACTAGTATCTCTTTCCATTGAAACAACCCAGCTTATAATCGGAAGAGTCTTTGATATTGATGATATAATATTAAATAATGTAGGTGGTATACTAGGCTTTTATTTCTATAGAAGTCTAGATACAATTCACCAGCACCTTCCAAAAATATTGAAAAAGCCTATAATTTATAATATAATTATAATAATTTTGACAATTTTATTTATGCTATATATGTTTAATATGATAAAGTTAGGAGTATAAGATGAACCATTTTGAAGTATTTAACGAAACAGATGAAAATATAGACTTAGAAGAAGAAAAAAAGATAATTGATTTTGCCTTAAAACATGAGAATTTAACAAACGTTGAATTTAATGTTATATTTGTTGATAGTGAAACAATAAAAAATATAAATAAAGAATACCGAAATATTGATAGAGTAACAGATGTTATAAGTTTTGCCCTAGAAGATGGCGAAGAAAACATAAACTTTGAATTTGGAAGACTCTTAGGCGATATTTATATATGCGTTGATAAAATGAAACAGCAAGCCGAAGAATATGGACATAGCTTACTTAGAGAACAAGGATTTTTAACAGTACACGGACTATTACACTTACTTGGATACGACCATATGACTAAAGAAGACGAAGAAGTAATGTTTAAAAAACAGGAGTTGATTTTAGATGACTACGGTCTCAAGAGATAAGATAAAAATTAGAGGAAAGAAAAGATTAATCAATAGTTTTAAATACGCATTTGAAGGATTAAAATATGCATTTAAATATGAGCAAAATATTTTGGTTCATTTCTTAGCTACTTTTTTAGCTATTATTTTAGGAATCGTTTTTAAAATATCAGAAACAGAATGGTTAGTAATATTTTTAATAATAGGACTAGTTATAGCAACAGAACTTATAAACACAAGTATTGAGGCAACTATCGATCTAATAACTAATGAAATAAATCCAATTGCTAAAATAGCTAAAGATACAGCAGCAGCAGCAGTCTTAGTCTTTGGATTTACTGCCTTAGCTATAGCAGTAGTTATATTTATACCTAAAATTATCGCATTATTATAGAAAGTAGGGAATATATGAAAAGTGGATTTGTAAGCTTTGTAGGTAGACCAAATGTTGGAAAGTCAACTTTAATTAATAATATTGTTGGTTCAAAAGTTGCCATTACGTCAAAAGTCGCCAACACAACAAGAAATATTATAGAGGGAATTTATAATGATGATGATAGTCAGATAGTCTTTGTCGATACCCCAGGAATTCATAAACCTAATAACAAACTTGGACAAATGCTCAATAAGGGAGCTTACTATAGTATTGATGATGTTGACATAGTATGTTTTTTAGTAGACGCTAAAGCCGGTTTGGGTGGTGGCGATAAATACGTTATCGAAAAACTAAAACAAATAGATAAACCAGTAATCCTTGTCATAAATAAAATAGACGGACTATCAAAAGATGAAATATTTGAAAAAATAAACGAATATAAAGATTTATATGATTTTAAAGAAATAGTCCCAATTTCAGCTTTGAAAGGCAGCAATGTAGAAGAACTAATTAAAACAATTAAAGAATATCTACCTGATAGTATTAAATATTTTGATGATAATACAACTACGAATAAAAGCTTGGAATTTATGGTATCTGAAATAGTAAGAGAAAAAATATTAAACTTAACTAAAGAAGAAGTTCCACATTCAGTAACTTGTATAACAGAAAAAATGATCACAGATAAAGATAAGAATATCATAAATGTTGCTATTATAGTAGATAGAGATTCCCTTAAAAAAATAATTATTGGGAAAAACGGATCTATGGTCAAAAAAATCGGTACTTTAGCTAGAGAAGATATCGAAGAGCTATTGCAAACTAAAGTCTATCTAGAATTATATGTTAAAACTATTGAAAAATGGCGCGATAGAGAAAAATATTTAAATGAATTTAAATTTAATGAATTTATGGAATAAAAAATTGATAAAAAGAAAAAATGCTATTATGAATATGTCAAGGAGACTTGCATAAAATAAAAAGGATACGTTTGACTGCAGGAATCATACATAATCCCTATAATGGGTACATCTGAAATCAACGAAAGTTGAAATCAGATGTTTTTATTAAAATAAAATAAGTAAAATTACCATTATAAGTAATAGTAGAATTATAATAAAAGAGGAAATTTCCCGTTTTGTCATAATTACCATCACCCTCATTACTGTAAGTAATGAGAAGGCAAGACATATGATATATATTATGTCAAACGCTTGTTTTTAAAGCAACGTTTTTTTCATTTAAAAATAAAATAATATGCTATAATTATAATGTCAACTAAAAATAAATTTCAAAAAACCTATTGACTATCGAAAATATGTTCGCTATACTATTATTATAAAGTTGAATAAAAAAATAAAATAATAAACACAATAATAATAGAGGTGAGAGTATGACAAAAGAAGATTTATGGAATTTATTTAGATTAACTGGAAAAATAGAATACTATTTAGAATATAAAAAAATAGATAGAAGAGGATAACATGAATATCGAAGAAGTAGAAGGTATTATTGCAAGTGAAACTAATTATGGTGAAACCAGTAAAATTATAAATGTTATTACAAAAGAAAAAGGCTTAATTGGAATCATGGCCAAAGGATGCAAAAGCATTAAAAGTCCCCTTAGAAGTGTAACTTCAAAACTTACATACGGTACATTTATAATTTATTATAAAGAAGGTAAACTCTCTACTTTAAAAGAAGTAAATGTTATAAATTCATTTAAAAACTTAAAAAAAGATATCTCTAGTATTAGCTATGCTGCATACATGTTGGAGCTTTCAGAAGGAGTAATTAAACAAAGTAAAAATACTAAAATATTTGATTTATTAATAGAGTCTCTAACAAAAATAGATGAAGGATTTGATCCACTAGTTATTATGAACATATTAGAACTTAAATATTTAGACTTTCTAGGGGTTATGCCAATATTAGATGGATGTGCTATATGTGGTAATCCCCACGGTATCGTAACCCTTTCTAGCTATAGAGGTGGATATGTTTGCGATAAATGTTATACAAATGAAAAAATGGTTTCCGAAAAAACGATTAAGTTAATTAGAATGTTTCATTATGTAGATATAGCAAAAATATCAAAATTAGATATAAGTAGAGAATCTAAAAACGAAATAAATGTGTTTTTAGATGACTATTATAGTAGATATACGGGTCTATATTTAAAAAGCAAAAAATTTATAAAAAATCTTCAAAAAATAACCAATTAAAATTGGTTTTTTATTTATAAAAAAGTAATTATTTGCGTAATAAGTATATAACAAATTTATCTTAGTATTTGTAATACTATTTAAATAGAAAAAGCACACTAACGCTCAAGCTTTGAGTATTAGTGTGCACACACAAATTAAGAAGTGTACCTAACCAAGCACAAGTTAAGTATATCCTTTTTATTATATGAAGATTCCTTCATCTATATACAGCATAACACATTTTCTTAAATTAATCAATTTGAACTTTACGTAAAGTTAAAATAAATAACATAATATTTATTGAAAAAATAAATACACATATTTATAATTAAAATATAAGAATAATTAAGGAGGATAATTTATGAAGAAAAATATTGTTATAGGAGTTTTAGCTATAGTTATTATAATTATGGGAGGATCATTACTTTATTTAAATAGTAATAAAGACAAAATAGGCTGTGATTCTAAATGCCCTGAAGCAAAAAAAGAAGAGCAAATAGACACTACAAATGAAAATCAAAAAGAGAAAACACCAAAAGAAGCCAATACCGCCAGAGTAGAAGGCATAAAAAATGATTATCAAATTTTCTCTAAAAATTTAAAAAGCCAACTTTCAAAATATGATGATAATAATCTTAATCGTCAATTTGTAAATAATGATAATGTTAGATATCCGTATACAGTTTATTTAAATGAAAATGGCAGCTTGTTTGTAAAATATTCTAATGATGAACTTAATAATAAATATGGTGATTATAAGATAACAGATAATGCCCTAAGCTTCTATGTTATTGAAACTGGCAATGGCGGAATGAGTTTATTATATTTCATAAATGTAGATGGAACTATCGGTAGTGCGGATGTAGAATTTATTAGCGATAGCAATCAAATTACGGTAAAAAAAGATCTTGGATATAAAAATATCGTCAGTATTGTAAGTGGTTCATTTGGTGATGGTTACTCTGGCGCTCAAGGACCAATATTCATTGATATTAACGGAAATATATTTAGTGAAAATTTGAAATAATTACTAAAACATATAGACTAAAGTTTATATGTTTTTTTAATTCCTAAAAAACATATATTTATACAAAATGTTACAAAAGAGGACTAAGCGTACAAACATTTACCGAATAATTAAAAAGTCTTTATAGACTTTTTTATTTGTGATATAATCATAAAGGTTCAAAATTAAATATACTGGTTAACCTACACATCCCAGTATAAAAAAGGGAAGGGATATTATGAATATTATTTTAGGAATAATAAGTGTTTTTATAACATTTAGCTTAACAGTACTCGCAGAAAAAATATTTAAAAAAGAAGGCTTATATGCGTGGATTAGTATAGCCACCATCATAGCAAATATTATCATATGTAAAAGCATAGATCTATTAAGCTTTAAAGTAAATTTAGGCAATGTCCTTTTTGCATCAAGCTTTTTAGCAACTGATATAATGAATGAAAAATATGGTAAAGATGATAGTAAAAAAGCTATTATACTAGCTGTTTTTTCACAAATAGTTTTTCTTCTATCTACCCAAATTGCATTACTATATACTCCAAATGATATAGATATTGCAAACGATGCCATGAAAACCTTATTCAGTATTAATTTAAGAGTAAGTATTTCTAGCATAATTATGTATCTTGTAAGTAACATGTTCGATGTATACTTATATGAAAAAATCAAAAAGAAAGTGACAGACAAAATGTGGCTAAGAAACAACGTATCAACAATTATTTCAAATTCATTAGAAAACTACTTATTTACCGCGCTAGCATTTATAGGAATATTTAGTTTTAAAGAGATTATAGAAATAGCTTCAACTGCCTCAATCTTAGAAATAATTATTGCTGCTATGGATACACCATTTTTATATTTATCAAAAACATTGACTAAATCACAAAAAAAGCATATAATTTAAATGTACTGAAAAGCGATGACGGGCTTGGAAACCAAGAGCTATATAATAAGAGTGATTCTTCTAGAATAAGTAAGGTGGAACCGCGGGAAACCGTCCTTATACATTCTAGGAGTTTTTTCTTAAAAGGAGGAATAATATGGAAAAAATAACAATGGATGAAATGGTAAATTTATGCAAACAATATGGATTTATCTTTCAAGGAAGTGAAATATATGGAGGTCTTGCCAATACTTGGGATTATGGACCACTTGGAACAAAATTAAAAAATAATATTAAAGATTCATGGCGAAATTATTTCATAAGAAAAAGAAAAAACGCTTATGAAATTGATGCGGATATTTTAATGAATCCCGAAGTTTGGGTAGCATCAGGACATGTAAGTTCATTTTCAGATCCTCTTGTTGACTGTAAAGAATGCAAAACTAGACATAGAGCTGATAATTTGATTGATGACTTTGATAAAAATGCTCATGCGGATGGTATGACAGAAGACGAAATGATTAAATATATTAAAGATCATAAAATACCATGTCCAAAATGTGGTAAATCAAATTTCACCGATATTAGAGAATTTAATCTAATGTTTGAAACTAATAGAGGAGTCGTTAAAGACGCTAAAAGTAGAGTGTATTTAAGACCAGAAAATGCCCAAGGTGAATACGTAAACTATCTAAATGTCAAAAGAACAACTAGAAGTAATTTACCATTTAGCATTGGCCAGATTGGTAAAGCATTTAGAAATGAAATAACTCCAGGAAACTTTACCTTTAGAACAATCGAATTTGAACAGATGGAATATCAGACATTTGTAAAGCCAGGTACTGATTCTGAAACATATGAATACTTTAAAAATTATGCGAAAGAATACTTTGTAAGTTTAGGAATAGATGAAAATAAACTAAGATATCATGACCACGAAAAGTTAGCTCACTACGCTAAAGAAGCATGCGACATCGAATATGAATTCCCATTTGGCTGGGGTGAGATAAATGGTACTCATAATAGAACAGATTTCGATTTAACAAGCCATCAAACTCATTCTGGAACATCTATGGAATTTATCGATCCAGAGACAAACGAAAGATATATTCCATATATTATAGAATCAACAGTTGGTGTAGATAGATTAGTCCTTACAATACTATTTGATTCCTATGATAAAGAAGAAGACGGTAGAGAAGTTATGAGATTTTCTAAAGCCCTTGCCCCTTATAAAGCTGCCGTACTTCCACTTATGAAAAAATTCCATACAAAAAAAGCTGAAGAACTATTTGATAGACTTTCAAATTATTTTGATGTAACATATGATGCTTCTGGAAGCATTGGTAAAAGATATAGAAGACAGGATATCATGGGAACGCCATTTTGCATAACTGTAGATGATGACACCTTAGAAAAAGGCACAGTTACTGTTAGAGATAGAGACACTATGAAGCAAATAACCTTAAAAATAGAAGAAATAAAAGATTATATAAATGAGAAAATTAGATTGTAAAATCTAATTTTTTGTATAATTATGTAAATAATTAAGCGTCACATAAATTATAATGAAATTAATTATGATATACTATTGTTAATAGGATAGGTGATAATATGAATAGTTATAATTCGGGAGAAAGCTTTATAGATCATATATACCAAGAACTTATAAATTCTGATGAGGTAAAAAAAGCTATTCAAAGAAGAGGGGTAAATCCTAAAAACAGAGAAGAAGCTGTAAGATATTACATGGAAAGAATGCAGAATGCTCATAATACTCAAAGAAAAATTAATATATTAAAAAGATTTTATTATAAGAAATATGTTATAGATCATCTTCCAGAGAATTACGTCGAACATCAATGGAGAATAGCAAGAGAACAAGGAATGGGAAATATCAGAATAACAGATGAAATAAAAAGCGAAATGTTAAGGCAGATACAAGAAGAGCAAAAAAAATCAATAGATAATTGGCTTACATATCTAAATAGTGCGGATGCTATGTATCCAATGTGGTTTAAGTTCTATGCTTTTCAAGGAATGCTTAAATTAGGCCAATTTGACAAAGCAAAGAAAAAATTTAGAAAAAGAACCAAAGATACTACAAGTCCATATATAGATGTCAATCCTGAAGTATTAGGTCAAATGTATACACTTCTTTCAAAAATGATAAGTAATGGAAAATTAAATGAAGAAGAAGTAAAAGCTTTAGAAAATGGTGAAAGCTTTCAAAGGCTATATACATATCTATTAATACAAATGGAAGAACACAGAATCGTAACTGGACATGGAACTGAAGGAATATGGATTAAATATGATCAAGGAAGTAATTATCAACAATTATGGCAAAGTCTTCAAGGAAAAAATACAGGTTGGTGTACAGCTGGAGAAGAAACGTGTAAAAGACAAATTAAAAATGGGGATTTTTATGTATATTATACATATGACAAAGATGGTAATCCTACAGAACCGAGAATAGCTATTAGAATGAACGGGCAAAATGAAATAGCAGAAGTAAGAGGAATCGGAAAAGATCAAAATATAGAGCCAGAGATGATAGATATTGCCGAAGCAAAATTGAAAGAATTTCCAAATAAAGAAGGAGAAAAATATCAAAAAAAATCACATGATATGAAACTACTTACACAAATAGAGGAAAAAACAAACAATAATGAAGAACTAACAGAAGAAGAAATAATATTTTTATATGAAATAAAATCAAATATAGAAGGCTTTGGCTGGGGAAAAGACCCAAGAATAAAAGAAATTATTAGTAAAAGAAACGTAAAAGATGATTTTAGAAGAATAAAAATCGATGAAATAATAAGCGGCGTTAGAAAGGACTGGTCACTATTAAGATATATTCCAAAAGATATACCAAATTATGAACAAATAGTCTTAGAAGCTGTTAAAAATGACGGAATGGCACTAATATATGCTACAGATGAACTAAAAAGTGATCGTGAAATAGTCTTAGAAGCCGTCAAAAATAATGGGTGGGCATTGAGATATGCGTCTGATGAATTAAAAAGTAATCGTGAAATAGTCTTAGAAGCCGTTAAAAATTACGGAAAAGCGTTGCTATATGCTTCACATGAATTAAGAGCTGATCGTGAAATAGTCTTAGAAGCTGTTAAAAATAATGGAATGGCACTAATATATGCTACAGATGAACTAAAAAGTGATCGTGAAATAGTCTTAGAAGCTGTTAAAAATAATGGAATGGCACTAATATATGCTGCAGATGAACTAA
>ONJI01000002.1 GCA_900318075.1 uncultured Bacillota bacterium
AAATATTAATTTCTTTTTTTTTTATTGTATGATATAATGATACTGATATAGATTCTTTTAAAAAGGAGAGTTGTTTGGTATGAAGAAGAGACTAGTATTATTAATTACTTTGGTAGTTAGTTTATTTATATATAGTGGTAAAGTAGAAGCAGGTGCTGATGATATATATACTTTTGCTATTGATGATTCAGCTAATGTTACTCAAGATGTTTTACGAAATGCTATGTGTACTGAAGAAACTGATTCTTGTCAGTATGTTTGTAAACAAGAAAATTTTACTGATTATGGTGAACAATCTGATTTTGCTAATTGTCCTTATGGTGTCGATAAATTTTACATTAATTATAATTCTAAAAAAAATGAGTTATCATCTTTAAAAGAAAAATTAAAAAGTAGAACTTGTGGTAATGTAAATTGTTATAAATATGTTACAGATACTTATTGCAGTAAACACGAAGAAGACAAAGTTTGTATTGCATTAAAAGAAAATAAGGGGTCTTCGCCTGATAATGATGAATGCTCTTTTGAAATAATTCTTCAGAACTCTGATAAGTTAAATTTAAAATTTAATTTCTCAGTTAAAGATAAATTAACTATTCATCCAGCTGGTGATGTTAGTGGTATTGTTGCTAATGAAAATGAAAAGATTACTGGTCAAGAAGATATTATTTACTTTTATAATAAGGGTTCTAATTTTGCTTCTTTTGAGAGAGAGATTATTGAAAAATATAACTCAAACGGGAAAAAGTGTCCATCAATTAAATTTTGTAGAGATCAAAATAAAAATGGATATGCTATTTGGTATACTGAACTTGATAAATGTGATTCTAAAATATATAGTGGAAATGCAGAACAGACCGTTGATGAAGATGGTATGAATTCTGGTATTGATTACGGACACGGTGGCGATAGTGGAAAGATAGATGAGGGCTCTGACGTTGAAACGTGTGGAGATTTATTTGGTGATGAGTTGCTTGATAAAATTAATAGTTATTTTGGGGTAATAAAACTAATTGTTCCAATATTGTTGATTGGCTTTGGAATTTTTGATTTTTCTAAAGCAGTTTTTGAAAATGAAGAAGGAATGAAAAAAGCAAGACAAAAATTTATAATGCGAATAGTTGCTGCGATATTATTTTTCTTACTTCCTGTGTTTATTAAATTTATTCTTTCTTTGGCAAATAATGTGTGGAGTTTTATTAATCCTGATACGTGTATTAGATAGGAGTGATATAAGTGGATATTGGAAAAGCAATTGTTGATGCAATTAGAACATTCTTTTTGTCATTATGTGAAATTATATATCGTCTTATAGTAATATTTTTTAATATATTTTATAAATTGGGAACTGCTGAAATACTACAAAATTCTACAGTTAAACAAATTTATAGTAGAGTTGGCTTAATTATCGGCATCTTTATGGTATTTAGAATTAGTTTTTCTTTTATTCAATATGTTATTAATCCTGATGCAATTAGTGATAAACAAAAGGGCGCAGGAAATATTATAAAAAAGGTTATAATTGTTATTGTTCTACTTGGGATTACTCCTTCTTTGTTTAGAGAGGCTTATACTCTTCAGGGATTTCTTGCCAAAGAAAATCTTGTTGGTAAAGTTATTTCTGGTAAAACAAATCCAAATAATGAAAGTGAAGGCAAAAAATTAGCTTGGTATGCATTTAGTTCCTTTTTTAAGTATAATATTTCTGAATATGAAGAAAAAACAGGGTTAGAAGTTAATAATACTATACCACAAGATATGGTTAGCAAATGTGATGTGTTACTTGGTAATGATATGCTAGGAACTGGTAGTATGCTTGCTGCAGAATTTGAGAAAACTAATTCTTTGGCGAGTGCTTATAACTGTGTTGATGAGAAAATATCTGTTAGTGGTAAGGACATTTATGTTATTGATTTTGAAGGAAATGGTTTGATTGCATTAGCAGTTGGTGTGCTTATTTTTTGGATGATTTTGATGTATACGATTCAACTAGGTGTTAGGATATTGCAATTAGCATATTTGCAACTTGTTGCACCAATACCTATTTTAATGTATTTAGATCCAAAAAGTAATGATATGCTTAATAAATGGGCAAAGCAATGCCTTGTAACATTTTTAGATTTTTTTATTAGGGTTGGTATAATGTATCTTGCTATATTCCTTATTCAGATAATAATGGATAATAATAGCCTTTTGATGTCATCATTTTTAGATTCTTCTTGGCTTACTAAATTGTATGTTAATATTGTAATGATTATAGCAGTTTTAATTTTTGCTAATAGGATACCAAAACTTTTGCAAGAAGTTTTTCCTTCTCTTAAGAGTGCTGCTAGTCTTGATTTTGGTTTAAAAATTCCAAAAGAAGTTACACAAGTTGGTGGTGCTATTGCAGGTGCAACTGCTGCTGGTGCTATCGGTTTAATAGGCGGTGGACCTGGACTTGGAAATAAATTGAAGGGACTTGCAGGAGGTATTACAAAGGGTGGTATTAGTGGATTTAAAGGTACTAAGCTTAAAGATATTACTTCTGCGAGAGCTGCTACTAATTTAAAAAATAGACAGATTAGAGAGGATCCTAATACTACTTTGGAGGGTAGGATGGAAGCTCGTTTCAGAAATGCTTTTGGTTTTAATTCTATTCCTGAAGAAATTGATAAACAGATAAATGCTATTGATAAAAATAATATTAGACCATTACAAGATAGA